>NZ_JBBNGE010000130.1:0-823 GCF_040095255.1 Segatella sinensis
GGCATAGCGGTATCCTGAGTAACGCGGGACACGAGGAATCCTGCGCGAATCTGCCGGGACCATCCGGTAAGGCTAAATACTCCCGTGAGACCGATAGCGAACGAGTACTGTGAAGGAAAGGTGAAAAGAACCCCGAGCAGGGGAGTGAAATAGTTCCTGAAACCATGCGCCTACAAGCGGTCGGAGCATCTTGCGATGTGACGGCGTGCCTTTTGCATAATGATCCTACGAGTTACCGTCACTGGCGAGGTTGAGTACCATGAGGTACGTAGCCGCAGTGAAAGCGAGCCTGAATAGGGCGCACAGTCAGTGGGGGTAGACGCGAAACCAAGTGATCTACACTTGGCCAGGATGAAGTCCCGGTAACACGGGATGGAGGTCCGCACCAATAAGCGTTGAAAAGCTTCTGGATGAGCCGAGTGTAGGAGTGAAAGGCCAATCAAACTTGGAGATAGCTCGTACTCCCCGAAAGGCATTTAGGTGCCGCGTCGGATGGTCACCGTGAGAGGTAGAGCGACCGATAGGACAAGAGGGCTTCACCGCCTATCGAGTCCTGACGAACTCCGAATGCTCACGGTCTGCAGTCCGGCAGTAAGGGGGCGGGTGCTAAGGTCCGTCCCCGAGAGGAGAAGAATCCAGACCGCCGTCTAAGGTCCCGGAGTTCTGCCTGAGTTAGTCTAACGAAGTCTGGTCCCTATGACAGCTAGGATGTTGGCTTGGAAGCAGCCATTCATTCAAAGAGTGCGTAACAGCTCACTAGTCGAGGGTCCGGGCATGGATAATAATCGGGTATAAGGCAGACACCGAAGGCGCGGGATAGCAA
>NZ_JBBNGE010000131.1:0-731 GCF_040095255.1 Segatella sinensis
ACATGCAGCTCTGATACCATCCTCAGAGCCATCAAGGAACTGACACAGGAAAACATCTCCTATACTTCCGACCAAGGCAAGACCTATGATTTCAATACTGCAGACAAACTCAACACATTGCTTATAAACGCTTTGGTTTCTACAGGCGAGTTGAAGGAAATTGAGGAATACGATGTTGACTTTGACCATCAGTTTCTTGAAACGGAGAAGTATGATGCAAAACCGACCTACAAAAAGTTCCTCGGCTACAGGCCTGGCGTATATGTTATCGGTGACAAGATAGTCTATATCGAGAACAGCGATGGCAACACGAATGTGCGTTTTCATCAGGCAGACACCCATAAGAGATTCTTCGCTCTTCTGGAATCCCAGAACATCCGTGTAAATCGCTTCAGGGCAGACTGCGGTTCCTGCTCGAAGGAAATCGTCAGTGAGATAGAGAAGCATTGCAAACATTTCTACATCCGTGCCAACCGATGCAGTTCGCTCTACAATGACATCTTTGCTCTGAGAGGATGGAAGACGGAGGAGATTAACGGCATCCAGTTCGAACTCAATTCCATTCTCGTTGAGAAATGGGAAGGCAAGTGCTATCGTCTTGTCATCCAGAGACAAAGACGCAACAGTGGCGACCTTGACCTATGGGAAGGCGAATACACTTACCGTTGTATTCTGACCAACGATTACAAGTCATCGACAAGGGACATTGTTGAATTCTACAATCTGCGTGG
>NZ_JBBNGE010000132.1:0-726 GCF_040095255.1 Segatella sinensis
CGAACGGCTTGTAGGTAAATGACGATGGAGAAAGCAAACGCCCCTCTGTAATGGTGGGGATAGGGATTGTAACATTATCCCACACGAAAGTGGGCAGACTTCCATCAGGTAATTCACTACGAAAAGAAGTGTAGAACTAGCGTAAAATGAAGAAACGACAAGAGAGCGAGGCGAAAGCCGAGTGTGCATCTTCAGCCACACCAGACTCATGGCGCACCATTCCCTGGGGGTCATGCGAGCAGAAGGTACGCAAGCTGCAAGTCCGAATAGTAGAGGCTCTAAAGGCAAACCGCATTGGAAAGGTGAAATCTCTCCAACGCATCTTGATTAACTCGTTTTCCGCCAAGGCTTTGGCAGTAAGGCAAGTTACATCAAACAAGGGCGGTAGCACCGCAGGTGTTGACAAGGTGACTTGGCTCACTGAAGTGGAACGCTACAATGCCATCGGTTCTTTGAAAACGAGAGGGTACAAGCCAAAGCCGCTCCGCCGTGTCTTCATCCCGAAGAAAAACGGCAAGCAGCGACCGCTAGGAATACCCACCATCAAGGACAGGGCGATGCAAGCCCTCTTCCTCATGGCTCTCGAACCCGTGTCGGAAACACTTGCAGACGGCAACTCGTATGGCTTTCGCAAATACCGCTCATGTGCGGATGCGATAGACCAAATACACAGATGCTTAAGCAAGAAATACTCCGCCACATGGGTCTTGGAGGGAGACATCAAGG
>NZ_JBBNGE010000133.1:0-723 GCF_040095255.1 Segatella sinensis
TGGTAATTGGGGCTAAGTCGTAACAAGGTAGCCGTACCGGAAGGTGCGGCTGGAACACCTCCTTTCTGGAGAGACGAGTATTGAGAGAATGTTGAGTTTTGAATGTTGAATGTTGAGTTCTCATTCTTGCTTACTTCTATATTTGTTGAGATAGTGACTGATTAAAGTTCGCTTCTCTTCTTGTACGCACCATCTGTTTAATTAAATAAGAGATAGAGAATGTTCGGCAGAGATGCTACTCTTTACCAACAAAGTCCTATAGCTCAGTTGGTTAGAGCGCCACACTGATAATGTGGAGGTCGGCAGTTCAAATCTGCCTGGGACTACACATCGGCGCAGCCAATGTGTAATCAAAGTTCAACTTTGATTCATTCTTTACTTCTCAAACTGGGGGATTAGCTCAGTTGGCTAGAGCACCTGCTTTGCACGCAGGGGGTCAACGGTTCGAATCCGTTATTCTCCACTATGCCGATTAAGGCAAGAAGATCTTTGACATATTGACACAAGCAAAACTGTAAGTAATGAACTTTAGTTCAGACTAAAGTGAATCAAATCGCAAGATGAGATTTCACTTTGTTAGAATACAGCTGAAAGTATGAGCTACTTATTCGTTGTCGAGTAATCAGCAATGATAGACGAGATGACAAATACAGTCGTAAAGAAAGTAAGAAAGGGCGTATGGCGGATGCCTAGGCTCACGGAGGCGATGAAGGACGTGATAAG
>NZ_JBBNGE010000136.1:0-633 GCF_040095255.1 Segatella sinensis
AGTGCCCTGAAATCGATTGTCTTGAACATCGTCATTACTTTGAACTTTAAGATTTGAACTTTGAACTTTATGATTACCATCGCTAGGTATTTGCCCCTGAAAGTCCCCCGACAGGCGTTCCGGGGATTTGCAATTAGGTACTTGCCCCTGAAAGTCCCCCGACAGGCATTCCGGGGATTTGCAATTAGGTACTTGCCCCTGAAAGTCCCCCGCCAGGCGTTCCGGGGATTTGCAATTAGGTATTTGCCCCTGAAAGTCCCCCGCCAGGCGTTCCGGGGATTTGCAATCCCCGGCAAGCAAGCCATAGCGAGCCGTCCCCCTTCCATCAATCGTAAGCCCACGCTTCAGAAAAGCCTCTCTGCGGGCTTGAATCTCCTCATCCGGCAGAACCCCATACCACTCCTTCGAGCGATAGATCTCCGAGTCCTTATCCGTGATAAAGATGATTCTCTCCGGCGTGATGCAGCTCTTGTCGTAGGGAATCCCAGCCGCCTCGCAATACGCCTTCTGCGTCTCCTCTATCGTCATACCCATCGGCATACGGATATCGATATGCAGCTTCTTTCTAGCCGAATACTCCAGATGCAGCAGTTTCCCCTTCCAAATCGTGTTGCTGCAGTTCAGCTCACGGGC
>NZ_JBBNGE010000137.1:0-621 GCF_040095255.1 Segatella sinensis
GCAGTGTGTGACCCTTGTGGCCAGGCTGTCCACCGCTCGGCTTTCCGCTTGGCTTGCGAAGAGACTTTGTCCTGCGCAGCTCACGGGAAGCGATACTTTCTTGGGATGGAGGGATACTGCTGTTACTGCTGTTTTTCTCGGGCTTTCCTGGTGTACTTGATGTATCGTCATCAGCACCCTCGAGTTCCTTGATGCGCTTTTCAGCAACGGCTAGTTCAGCCTTTGTGGAAGCAAGTTCTGTCTTTAGATTATGTATCTCCACGTCCTTCTGGTTAATGACACGGTTGAGACGTCCGATCTCCTCAGTCTTCTCGGAGTCGGACTTCTCAAGTTTGCGCAGACGCTGGTTTATCTGGCGCAAAACAACATCTATGTCAGTACAGTCGCTTGCCATTTTTTGGTGCAAAGATAAGCATTTATCTCCACATGGCAAAATCACGATTTACATCCCTTAACGCAGACTTTTGACTTACGGGGAATGCAAAAACGCATCTCCTGGCAGATAATCTGTTGAAGGGAGATAATAGACAAAGGAGACATGTTGGAGGCATCATCGGAAAAGAACTCGTTAAATGAACTGTTTTAAACAGCCTACGTCCTCATCGACTCAATCATTAAAAA
>NZ_JBBNGE010000138.1:0-604 GCF_040095255.1 Segatella sinensis
AACCGAAACTCGCAGCCGACAAGATTATTTACGAGCCAGGCAAGCACAACAACTATGTGATGCGGGTGGGCTATATGCTCGCCAAGAAGCGCTATGCCCATGCCGATGTACTGAAGTGGGCTCTCCAGAAATTTCCCGAGTATAATGATGTGGAGCAGGTCATTAAGTCGTGCTACGACAACACTCCAGGCGCCTCCGGAAAGGCATCAGAAGGTGGTGGAGGAGGTGGAAATGGCGGCAGTGACAACCACTACGCATCGGTCGAGGAAATCAGAAATTTTCTCGATGGTCATATCCGTCTCCGATACAATCTCATCACGCAGCGATACGAGTTTCAGGAAATCCCAGAAGACACATCATCCTCTGCCAAGCTGCCACATTGGCAGATACTCCTCGACCGCCACGTCAACTCGCTCTGGACCAAGATGTCGCTCACGGTGAAAGTAAACAAGTTGGATATGCGCAATATCATCGAGAGCGATTATACGCCCGTATTCAATCCCTTCGAGGATTACTTCGCCCATCTCCCGCCCTGGAAGGAGGGCGACAAGGACTACATCGCCGAACTCGCTGCCACCGTGAAGGTGAAGGATACCGACAGCTC
>NZ_JBBNGE010000139.1:0-598 GCF_040095255.1 Segatella sinensis
CATTGCAGGCATTTTTATATTCGTGCCAACAGATGCTCTTCCTTCTACGATTCCATGTTTGCCTTGACTGGATGGAAAACTGTTGAAATCAACGGTATTGAATTTGAGCTGAATTCCATCCTTGTTGAGAAATGGAAAGGAAAACCGTATCGTCTTGTCATACAGAGACAAAGGCGAATAGAGGGAGACCTTGACATTTGGGAAGGCGAATATACCTACAGATGTATACTGACTAACGATTACAAGTCGAGTGCAAGAGACATTGTGGAATTCTACAATCTTCGTGGTGGCAAGGAACGCATCTTCGATGACATGAACAATGGCTTTGGCTGGAATCGGTTGCCAAAATCGTTCATGGCACAGAATACTGTATTCCTGCTTATGACAGCTCTCATCAGAAACTTCTACAAAGCTATTATGCAGAGATTGAAAACCCATGAATTTGGATTGCGTGCCACCAGCAGAATCAAGACCTTTGTGTTCAAGTTCATCTCTGTTCCTGCAAAATGGATTAAGACGTCACGTAGGCATGTATTGAACATTTATTCAGACAACTATGCTTATGCCAACCTGTTCAAGACAGACTTTGGTTAAAGGC
>NZ_JBBNGE010000013.1:0-73905 GCF_040095255.1 Segatella sinensis
ACATTTATCTGGTGAAACGAATTTTTAAAGCAAGTGGGTACACCCCGAACCGAACTTTAATTAGCAAGATTTTCAAAGATCTCTCGTGCTTACAGCGTATAGCTGCTTAGCACATTATTGAATTATTAACGAACTATTGATAATACCTACTTGTCTTATCTCACTTTTCTGGTTCCACGTCTTGTCAAGATAAGTCTTCTGCTGTAAGTCTTTATTGTCTGGCTGGTATTGTCTTGCTCCAAAAGCGTATGCGCCCAGCTCTAATCCATTCTTGCGATAGTTCATATTCAATTGGCCAAATCCACCGAAGTTTTTCTTCTCATCATATTCACCAGTAGTCTTCGCATCGAATCCGAATCCTTCGCCCTGTATCTTCTTCGTTGTGATACGGATGACCGCCTTGGTGCTGGCTGCGTAACGGGCACCCGGGTTAGTGATGACTTCCACCGACTTGATGTTATCTGAATGCAAATGGTCCAGCTCACTCTTGTCTCTCATCTGTCGTCCATTGATATAGATAACAGGCTCACCGCGACCGAATACCTTGATGCTGCCATTTTGGGCAGAAACGTTAGGGATGCGGTCGAGCAGGTTCTCCATGGTTCCTGCCTTCTCAAGTACGGATCCGACAATGGTTGTCGTCATTCCGCCATTCTTCAGGATAGTCTTAGGCATAGATGATTTCACGACTACTTCACCAAGCGTCTCACTATCTTCTTCCATCTTGATGATGCCCATATTCTCACCAGTGCAATCCTTGCAGATTGTCTTATAGCCTACGGAGGTCACCTTGATGATTCCGCCGTTGCAGGAAGAGTCGATGACAAAGCTGCCAGCCTCTCCACTCACTGCGCCCTTGACGAAAGCCGAGTCTGTTCTATTCAATAATACTACATTGGCAAACGCCAAAGGTTCTCCCTTGGTGTTCATCACCTTGCCGGTGATATTCTGCGCCATCATCGGAGTCATAGCCGAGAGGCACAACGCTGTGGTAAAAATTACTTTTTCCTTCATATTGCTACAGTTTTGCTTGTTTTTTTTTATTTTTCTGCTGCAAAAGTATAGCTTTATAGGAAAAAGCCTTTGACACAAAAGTGTATTTCTCAAGAGTGCGGCTTAAGAATTACACTTTTGTGTATAAAAAGAAAGGATAAATAGCGTTTTGTGATAGATTTTTGATGAATTTACCTTATTTTTTCATTACCAAATCTGCGAGCACGATGGCGGATTCCTTCTCATCCCTCGGTGCATCCTTTGACTTCCATGCCACGATGAAGCGGATTCGGGCAGCGGTTACCTTGTAGCCTTTCATCTCCCATTTGCCTAGTTTCTCCTTCATCTTGATGGAGAGCTGGGCTATGTCTCTGCCTGTTGATGGGAGACAGAGGCAATGGTCGTGGTAGGTTAGCGGCATGCCACTTCTCAAGGAAAGGATAGCGTCCTTGTGAGGCTTGGAGAAGCCTAGGTTTACATCCTTGTGTGAGAGCTGAAGTGCTATTTCATTGGGCTCATCGTAGGCTTGGGCATCATAGAGATGCTGGGCACTTTTCAGGCTGTCGAAGAGATTGCCGTTGGTGTGGATGGCAAGCGTACGCTTAGCACGGGTCATGCCCACATAGTATCGGCGCAGTATGTCATCAGTAGGATGTTCGGGATGGGTAATGAGCATCAGTACATGGTCGAACTCATGGCCTTTTGCCTTGTGGATGGTGCTGACCACGATGTCTGATTTCGAGATGTCACAGAAGTCTTCTACTGATGATTCAAACACGAACTCCCTCAGATCGCTGTAGTACTTGGCACGATTGGTCTGCTCAAATACCTGGAGACTGCGGCGCAGATATGGTAATGCCTGGCTGGTGGCATACTTTTTGAATGTCTGCTGCTTGGCTGCTTCCCAAATATCATCTGGGATGATAGGGGATTTCGTTTCCTTGATGCCTTGGTCTATCTTCTTCAAGAAGTATCTTACCTCTGCCAGATTCCAGAAGCGCAAGCCGTCCATTGATTGCACCAGCTTGGCCTTGATGCCATGACTGTGAAGAAGAGCCAGCATGATGACAGCCTCCTCATTGGTCTGCGTAAGGATACTGATGGTTTCGTTCTTCTTGCGGGAAGATGCATCGGCTTCTTTTGAAGTGTTACTTCTTAGTAATCGCGTAACGTCTTCTAGGATAGGCTGATACATATAAACCTTTTTCTCCTGAATCTCGTAAGGATGCTTCACGATTCTTACCTCTCCATCTTCTTGACTCATGGAGATGATAGGGGTAGATTTGATTCGTTGGCGGATGTTGCGGGCAAAGTCGTTGGCAGTATCCACGATGTGGCGAAGGCTGCGGTAATTCTCGGTCATCTCGATGAAACGGCTGTGTTCTGTCTGGGTCAATTCATAGAGATACTGCGAGTTGGACCCCCTAAACTCATAGATGTTCTGGTCATCATCGCCTACGGCTATCACCCTCATCTCTTCGTTGGCTTTCATCAGAGCAGAGACAAGGGCATAGTCATCCTTGCTCATGTCTTGCGCTTCGTCGATCACGAGCACGGTCTTGCTGATGCGATTGGGCTCCACTTCTCCATTGTTGATCATTTCTGCGGCTTGTTTAACCACATCTCCAGCCTCATCCAGATTGCCAACCCTGCCCAGCAGGTCGAAGCAGTAGGAATGGAAGGTCTTGATTTCTACGAAATGGGCGGCATTGCCGATGAGTTGCATCAGGCGCTGCTTGAACTCGGTAGCGGCTGCACGCGAGAAAGTAAGCATCAGGAGTTGTTCGTGCTTTACATCTTCCAGCAGCAGGAGAGAGGCAAGCTTATGTACGAGCACACGTGTCTTGCCGCTGCCAGGACCGGCAGCGACTACGATGCTGCGGGACTCGTGGTCGTCGATGATTTCCTTCTGTCGCTTGGAGAGCATTCCGAAGAGTTGTTTGTACTTCGAAGGTGTTACGTTGCGCTCTATCTCAGTCTCCCGGTTGCCCTTGAAGTATTTTGAGATGAAGCAATGGTAGTCCATCTGGAAGTAATTCTGCACATATTGCAGGGCGGCATCGTAATCCCTTACCATCAGGTTGGCATATTCGCCCACGATGTGAATCTGTTGAATCTTCTGCTTGTAGAATTCATTGAGCATGCGGTAATCCTCCTGCTTATAGCGGAGGCGAGGTTCCTTGATGCGTTTAATTGCCATCGCATTGTAAAGCACCAGGAATCCTCCTTCCAGCTTCATGGCTCCTATCTTGGAGAGATAGAGCAAGGCTTCCTCCACGTCTTCCAACTGCAGGGAAGAGAAGTCGGAGAAGAGTGACTGGTTGCTGGATTTCAGATCGTTCAGAAGTTCGACTACCGAGAATTGAAGAGGCTTCTCTTTTCTATTGTCTGTTGCGCCAGAGGCTTTTCCTAAACCTTTTTCTTCAGAAGGATTCTTTTCTACAGAAGAGCTATTGTTGCTCTCTTCTGTTATAGTTTTATTTATTTCCTCAGCCAGGCTGTATAGTCTTTCGATAATGAATCGGCAAACTTCAATTCGTCTTTCGAATCGCTTGATGATGGTCTCTATGTCCTTGTCTCTTGTTACGATGAGATTGCGGACGCCGTCTTCCTTCTTGTGCGCATATCCCTTCACTGCCAGGAAGTATAGCAGTGTGCGGATTTTCTTTTCTGTTGAAGTGTTGATGCCGTCATGTACGGCATTGTCATTGAGTTGTTTGTATGTGATATGGAGCGATTCATCCGGGATATGTTCCAGAATGTATCTTTCCAGTTTGGCGAAGTTCTCCAGCATCTGCTGAGGCTTGCGTTGCTTGTCGCTGATGTCTTGCAGATAGGCTGATATGTCACGGGTATCGGCAAGGATGCCTTCCTGTCGCATTCTGTCAACAGAAGAGATGACGTCTCGCTTGCTGAGTCCTAGGATGTCGGCGAGGTAATCGATGCGGGATTCAGCCTCGCTATCCTGTGCCTTGGCTATATGCTTCTGTGTGATGAGCGACTTGATGATGCGGATGGCATTCTGCATCTCATCTTCAGAGAACAGGGGTGATTCGGTGAGGCGCAGTCTTGCCTCGTCCATGTTCTTGACGGTGATACCTGTGGCATAGACGTGCGGAATATTGTTGCCACGCTCTATGTATCCGCTCTGTTCTAGAGCAGAAAGGGCGGTGCGGACACGGGTTTCTATGTCGGATACCGAGTCATCCCAACCGGCTTGGCGGGCTATCTCCAGCGCCGAACAGCTTACGTGTGGACGCTGCTTGGTAAAATCCTTAATGGCTTTCCATACCTGTTGTATCTCACTGATGCTCAGTTTGGTTTGGTTGAGCAGGATGAAGTGCTTGTCCAAATCCTCGTCGCTATAGAGTACATAGCATTTGGCATTGAGGTGTGGATCTCTTCCTGCACGTCCAGCCTCCTGTACATAGTTCTCCAGAGAGTCGGAGATGTCGTAGTGGATAACCAGCCCCACATCGCTTTTATCTACTCCCATGCCGAAGGCGGAGGTGGCAACGATGATTCTAACCTTATCGCTCATGAAGGCATCCTGATTGTGTATCTTCTCATCAGCATCCATCTTGCCATTATAGGGCAGGGCGGATATGCCGTCACGGGTCAGCTTCTGGGCGAGTTCCCGGGTTCGCTTGGTGCGGGATACGTAGATGATGGTAGGGCAATCAGCCTGCTCTACCAGTGAGCGCAGGAGATTGTATTTGTTGCCGTCGCTATCTACGTGGATAACGGAATAGTGCAGGTTGGTACGTGAGGCTGATGAGGCGAAGAGCTGGAGGTCGGTGCCCAGCCAATGCTTGAAATAGTCGCAGATGTCCTGCACCACCTTCTGTTTTGCAGTGGCGGTGAAGCAAGATACGGGTATCAGGGTTTGACCATGATTGCGGGCCATGGCGTCCTTGCCAAACTTGCGTTCCTGGTATTCCTTGATAAACTTGCCGATGTATAGGTAATCCACACGGAAGTCTTGTCCCCATGCAGAGAAGCAGTGGGCTTCGTCAATGACGAATCTCACCACATGCCGTGCCATCAGGATGCGCTCGATGGTTTTGGAGCGCAACATCTCTGGTGCTATATATAATAAGGTGGCATCTCCGCTCTGTACTCGTTCGATGGCTAGGGAGCGGGAGATAGGGTCGAGGAGACCGTTGATGGTTACGGCATCGGTGAAGCCGCGGTCTGCGAGGTTATCTACCTGGTCTTTCATCAATGATTGAAGAGGCGAGATAACCACAGTGAGTCCATGTATGGTTCTGCCATCCATCAGGGCTGGCAACTGAAAGGTGAGCGACTTGCCGCCACCCGTAGGAAATATCGCCAATAATGACTTGCCATCTACTGCTGCCTGCGATGCCTGTTCCTGCAGCGGTTCGCCGTCATAGGTACGGAAGGCATCATAGCCGAAGAGTTGTTTCAGGTTGTGATGAATGTCGAGCATGCGGTTGCAATACTCGCAGCCATCGGTGCATTGGGTATGGCAGAGCATATAGATAATATGTTCTACTTCGGGATAATGGAAGAGTACCCAACCTGGGGTTACAGATTGGTAATCGTCTGTGCCTATGAGGGCCAAGGCGTATGCCAAGCCGCAAGGCGACTGGGCTGCAAGAGCCGGAATGTCGGCATTGGCGCAAATATGATTCTTGTATTCAGAAAGAATGAATTCTGAAACTTCTATGATTGCATCATCCTTTTCGATGGCTCCCACATACATCAGGAATCCTCTGAATTCCTCTTCATTCTGGAGCAGCAAGGTGAAGATTTTCCTCTTTCTTTCTGATAATTGATTCCATGCAGCGATTTCATCCATCAAAAGCTCCTTGGCTTTCTCGCAGTCGTTGACAGGATTGTTCATCTGCTCGCTCATCAGTTTGTCGTCCTTTATCAGATGATGGTAAGGGCGCTTGGGGAAAAGGAGTGGGGAGAGATAGAGGGTATCTATCAGTATGCCGTTGAGTTGGAGATAGTGGGCATCGTGATGAATGAGGTTATGTCCGCAGATATAGTCAATCTTTCCTTCTTGCAGGAACTTGTTCAGTGCCGTCTGCGATGCTTGGTGAAAGTTGGCTCCGTCATAACGCAATGCTCCGATGTCGTGTATTTTATGGTCTTTCAGTCCCACTTCGGTATCCACGAAGGCAATGTTCCTGCTTCTGGCATCTTTCTTCTTGATGTCAGAGCTTACGGTGAGATTGTTCTTCCTTCCAAAGAGGCGACTGAATATTGACATAATCTTCGATGTTTATATTTCCACCGCAAATGTACAATTATTATTTGATATATGCAAATAATCAAGCGCTTTTATCTTCTTTGAATGCTGTTTTTATACAATCCCAAGAGGCTCGTGAGGATATCTTCAAGGCAGATTAATATGCCCCTAAAACCTTCCAGTCGTCTATGAGTTTGAACAGTCGGGGCATGGCTGGCTTGTAGCTGTCGGGATAGGTGAGGGAATAGACGAAGAGTATTCTGCCACTCTTGATGAATTTATCGTAATGACTGTAGCCATCTACTCTTACTCCGTTTTCATAGACAGGACCGGAGAGGATGAATGCCTTATTCGATGCCTGCATCGTCCGCTCCGAATGAAGCTTCTGGGCTAGAGAATCTGCACAAGCCTGGAGGGTGTTGCTATTGTTGGGGGTAACGTAACTCTCCAGGATGATGTTGGCATGATTAGTGAATGAGAAGCGGGCATAGCCCTGGTATCCCGATACCGAAGTATCCTCCTGCTGGAAGAAGCAAGGATACTTGATAACGTAGCCGAAGTCCGGATCATTGTATTCCTTCATGGGTGCCATCTCTACCTTGGTCTTGAAATCCGCCATCGGTGTATGTTTCTCTTTCGTAACCTCATGGTGATAGTTGATGATGAAGTTTATCATCATCAGCAAGACAACTGCTATCAAAAAAATCTTCTTCATATCTTTGCTTCTTTTGTATTTTAGCTGCAAAGGTATGAAGAAGATGGGAAACTGCCAAATAATAAGTATGACATTTGGCTGACATTTCTGAACTTATCTGATAATCAGTCGATAAGACTTGCCTCTTTCCGATTCAATCATGAGGTTGCTATTCTGCTCAATCACCGGTTTGATACGGCGAATCAAGGTATAGAGCGTTTCGCTGGCATCCGGTTTCTTGGGCCAAAGAGCATCACATATCTCCTGTTTGGAGAGTTGATGATGCGTATTGTTGAAGAAGAGTTGCATCAGCTGATGCTGCATCGGAGTAAACTTGATGGCTTGTCCGTTTTCCTGATTGTAGAAGGAATCCTCGTCTTGAGAATAGCACATGGTGCCGAACATATCAGCCTCATGATTCCAGGGTTGTTTTCTGAGATGATAGTATAACGATGCAATAGCCCAAATCATAGCCATGAGAGTAAGCGTCAAAGATGTCCGCTGGTTGCTCATACTCAAAACATCTGCCATCGAACAGTTAGCATAACTTTGGATAGAATGCTCGTTGAGAAGCATCTCTTTGCTGCTGAGCAGGTTGGCGCTATTTACCAACTGGGATTTGTTCTTGCCTCTTCTTCTGTCTTCCATCACATAGCAGAGATTACTGGTCGACTTCAGCAGGTCGATGCTGAGATGTGAGCGGTAGCTCTGGATGGTATCAGGCGTAATCCATTGATATTTATTTTCCTGAAGAGTCAGAGCCAAAGCTTTGTTCATATCTTGTACAATGGCATACTGTGCCTTGCGGTAGTTGCTCACACTGGAGAATGCTGCAGACATCACAAGGATGGCGAAGATGAGGATGGAATGATATGCTTTCAGTTTCATATTATCTATTCTGTTTAAATGATATACTGTTTAAAGATTCAAATGCAAAAGTACAGAAATTCTATGAAAGATGGTATAAAACTAGATATAATATTCGTTAATTGATAAATGTCAGACTCATGTCAGCCATATTTTTCGCTTCGGTCTTCTCTTTTTGATACCTTTGCAGCAGAAAACAAGTTTTAGAAAAGTATATGATGACAATGAAGAAAAGTAAATTGTTAACAGCTATGGTGATGCTGTGGGCATTGATCTCTTGTGCAGAAATACGTGCCCAGGAGATCCAAAAGGTATCGAATGATTCTATAGCCTTGCAAGAGGTTGTTGTGAAGGCGGCACGAGTAGTCAACAAGGAAGATGGCAAGTTGATATTCCCAAGCGATATTCAGAAGCAGCGTTCTTTTTCTGGTTTTTCGCTTTTAGGAAAGTTGGCTTTGCCTCATATCAGGGTTGATGAGGCTGGCCGTTCCATTTCTGCTACCGATAATAAAGGAGAAGTGCAGATTCGTATCAATGGCATTCTCGCCAATATGCATGACGTGCAGATGCTGGATGTAGCTTCTATTATGAGTGTAGATTATATCGATAGCCCTGGCGTAAGATATGGAAAGAATATTGCATACGTGATAGATATTCATACCCGCAGGGCTTCATCGGGTGGCAGTTTGGGCTTCAACCTGACTAATGCGCTAACTACCAAGCTCGGTTCGAACGATGTCTATGCATCCATCAATAGGGGCAAGAGTCAATTGAATATTTTATATGAGCAGACTTATGTGGATAATAAGGCATCCGAATATAATGAGGATGCTCAGTATCTTCTACATGATGGTTCTGAGTATCAGATATCTCGAAAAATCATGAATGGGGCAACTCAAAATTATGGTAATACATTGCAGTTGAAGTATAATCTGGCTGATTCTGCATTATATGTATTCCAGACAACGCTTACCACGGATTTCAGCAATCAGCCTTATACATCGAATGAAATGTGGTTTTCTGAATCAGGAAAGCCTGCGTATCCTGTTTACAGAACCAGCAAGGGTAGGGATTTTACTCCTGCTCTCGATTTGTATTTCTATCATCAGCTGGGCAAGCATCAGTCTTTGTCGGCAGATGTTTTGGGCACTTATATCCACACCAAAGGAGCCTATTATGAAGGTGAGGGCGAACCCTATCAATATCAGGTAGCTGGAAAGACCTATTCGTTCATAGCTGAGGCTATCTATGAAAACCGGTTGAAACCCTTTACTTTTTCTGCAGGAACCAACTTGAACTGGAAATATATGGATAATCAGTATTTGGGTGATGTGGTTAGCGAGACTGGTATCCGTTCATTGGGTATTTATGGTTTTGCACAAATCAAGGGAAGTTTGGGACAATTCAAGGAAGGAACATCCCGTTTAACTTATGTGGCTGGCTTCGGGTTGAGTAATCAGTCTTATCGACAGGGAGATGAGGAATTTAGTTTTTGGCTTTGTCGTCCGAAACTCACATTGGCTTATTCCTTGACATCTTCGTTTCAGATCCGCTTGGGAAGTGAATTATCACAGCATATTTCGCAGATAGCTATGATTTCGGATACCCGTATTCGAAAGAACAGTATGGAATGGACTGTGGGTAATCCTTCGCTTAAGCCTAACAGTAGATATGAGAACTGGGTGGTATTCTCTTTCAGTAAACCAAGGATAAATACTGATTTTACCTTGAATTATCGCATCAATCGTCATTGTAATTTGGCGAAATACACCCGCACGGAAAATGATCAGTTTCTTTATACCCAGGCAAATCAGCCCCATTGTAATATGTTGTATCTTACGAATGATACCCGGTTTGACATTATCCCCGACCACCTTATATTATCTGTGAACGCAGGTATTTACCGTTTTTTTAATAAGGGCGATGAGTACAGTCATTGTTATACCGCTTATAATTATAGTGGAACATTACAGGGATATTGGGGAAAATGGACAGTGATGCTGTATGCTGATAGCGGTTGGAACTTTATGGAGGGAGAGAATATCGGGCATAATCCTCCTTCATTGGCAGCCTCAGCCAGTTATCATATAGGTGATTTCGATTTTACGCTCTATATGCATAATCCGTTTATGGCTCATCCGAAATCCTATTCAGCAGAAATAGTCAACGCCTTGCTCCGTAAGCAGGTTCGTGGTTATGACAATTCGGGAGGTAATTTGTTTCGTATCGGTGTTGCCTGGAATATCAATCGGGGAAAGGAATACCGTAAGATACAGCGGAATATCAACAATGAGGAGCGCGAAACGGGTATCTTGAAATAGGTGGCTTTGCTTTCTATATGGGTTGCATGGGCAACAGCCGGAATTTATTTCTTCCCTTTATTGATGATATAAATTCCGGCAGTAGCCAATGCGCCTGCTATCAGATACTTCCAGTAGAAGGTTTCGCCAAGACAGAGGCAGGAGGTGATGGCTCCTACTACGGGGATGAGCGAATTGTATATCGCTACCTTTCCTACGGGATTGCAGGTCAATAATTTGTTGTAGAGAGCGAAACTGATGGTTGAGATGGCGATGAGCAGCAGCAGAATCGTGATGCCCCAGAGGCTGATGACTGGCAGATAACCACCCATTAACAATGCAGGAATCACCAGCAAGGCTCCACCGATGCTCAGCGAATAACCGGTTCCTACGAAAACATCCACCCTCTTGCTCAATCCTCGGGTCAGCAGGGAAGCACTGGCTCCACACAGGGCATTGAGGATAATCATACCATCGCCCAGGAATGTGAAACTTCCGCTTTCCTTTCCGCCAAGGTTCAAGGCAAGGATGCCCAGGAAGCCGATGATGCAGCCCAATGCCTTTCGCCACGTCATCCTGTCGCTCTTGAAGAAGATGCAGGCAAAGATAACCACCGTGAAGACGCTCATCGAATTGAGTATCGCCGAACGTGCTCCAGCATTATGCGAGAGTCCGAAATAGAAGAAAGCATAATGAAGGGTGGTGTTGAGGAGTGCATAGAGGAGAAGGAACCAGACATTCTCTTGAACAGCATTCTTCTTGAATCCGAATTTACGATGCGAGCTTCTGGCGATGGCCAGGATGATGATGCCGGAAATGAAGAAGCGGATGCCTGCAAAAAGCATCTTGCTTCCGGTCATGTCTGCTGTAATCTGATATTCCTCCATTCCCATTTTAATCAATGGGTAAGCCCATCCCCACGAGATAGCAGCCGTAAGGGCGAACAGGCTTACCCATACCGGGCGCTGAAATATACTGAGTGTATTTGTTTCTTTCTTTTCCATTATAATTTAATTGGTATTCCCTTGCTTCCGTTTTGCAAAGTGGCAATCTACAAGTCCCCCAGATGTCTTTCTATCGGAATACCGCGGTTCTTGTCCTTGTCATCCTTGTTGATGTCTATCCAGTTGCGCAGGGTATCCATGGCGATGCGGGTGGCATGGCGAAGATGATCGCCATCCTTCAGTCTGCCCACGATGATGCTGGAGAAGATGTCGCCGGTGCCCGGGAACTGAACAGGGATTTCTTCGTAGGGCAGGAGGAAATACTCTTCTGTAAGATGATTGAAACCTACCACGGCATGCTGACCCTCTACGATGCACGAGGTGATGAGCACGGAGTGGGAACCGATGGCTCTCAGTTTATCTATCAGTTCATAGGCTTCCTTCTGCGAGATTCCCTCTTCCTTGTATTCCGAATCCGTCAGCAGGCAAGCCTCGGTATAGTTGGGAAAACAGAGATGCGATACGCTCAGCATCTCCTTCATGCATCTCACGGTACTCTCACTGGCTCCACCATAGAGCTTGCCGTAATCGCCCATCACGGGATCCACATAGATGTCGGTGCCCTGTGCAGCCTGTTCTCTGCAATAGCGTGCCACCAGCTTAGCCTGACGCTCCGAAGCCATGAAACCCGTGGTGATGGCATCGAAATGAATGCCCAGTTCGTTCCACTTCTGCAAGGCTTCCTCGATATACGAAGTGCATTCCAGAATGGCGTACTTGCCGTATGGGAAGGTGTTGCTGATGAGCATGGTGGGCAGATTGAACACATCGAGTCCCATATAAGAGAGGATAGGCATCTGAACTGCGGCAGATACCTTTCCGTAGCCACACATATCGCTGATAATAAGGATATTACTTTTCGCTTTCATTCTTTCTTTTTTCTACTTGCTTTTCTTTCTTATCCTGATTATCTCTTAATAGCTGGCTGTACACTTGATGCCCAGTGCCTCTACACGCTCCTTGATGGCATCGAGTACTTCCTTTGGTGCCTTTTCCAGCAACTTGTCTGGTGTTTCACGGGCGATGGTATAAACCATTACCTGCTGAGGCTGGATGTCTTTCACTGCCTCCAGCCAAGGAGCTACGAAATGCTCGCTGGTATTGTCCAAACCGTCACCTCTCAGGAACATGGTCTGGATGATGACGTGCCCCTTGAACATCTTCAGATATTTGATCACATCCTTCACGTCGTAGTTAGGCTGCTGAGGGCGGTCCAGCTTCTTGATGTAATCCATATCCACGGTATCCAGTTTCAGGATGTTGTTATCCACGAGCATCAGCGCCTCTCTCACTTCCTCCTTATATATATAGGTGGCGTTGCTGAGTACGGATACTTGTGCTTCAGGGAAATATTTCTTGCAGAGTTCCATCGTATCTTCCACGATTCCCTTGAAGTCAGGGTGTCCTGTAGGTTCACCATTTCCGGCGAAGGTAATGTCGTCCAAAGGCTGGTTGTTGTCGTGGCGCTCTTTCAGAACCTTCTCCAATCCTTCTCTTACCTCCTCGCGGGTAGGGCGCTTCTTCTTAGGACGGAAGTCGGCGTTGAATCCGCATTCGCAATAAACGCAGTCGAATGAACAGACCTTGCCATCAGATGGCATGAGGTTGATGCCCAATGAAACACCCAGACGGCGGGAGTTTACCGGACCGAATATCGGTGATGGATAAATAATCGTTGACATAATCTTATTCTCCTTTATCTAATCTATTCTTTACTTTGGTAATACCTATTTTTATACCAATCTTATTTACTTGTTCGTAATTTGGTGGGCAAAAGTACTAAAAAATGTTGGAATGAACAAATAAATCAACAGAAAATCGATTTATCCTTACCATTTGTCTTCTATCTCCGATAGTTTGTGTACTTTTGCATTCAAATCCGGGGAGATTCTTGGTGATTTCGATTCGGATTTAAAGAAAAAACAAAAAAGTTGATGTTTTGCTTAGTTTTTCGCTTGGCTCAACTGTATAGATAGTATATGAACAGAAAAAAGGACATAGAACAGTTATTCCGTCAGCATTACACGAAGATGTACAATCTGGCCAGATGCATTCTTTCGGATGATGGCGAGAGCAAGGATGTGGTGAGTGAAGTATTCGCCCAGATTCTTGCCGATGATGTGGTTCTGGTGCCTGGGAGTGAGGATGGTTACTTGATGCGGAGCGTACGCAACCGCTGTCTCAACCTGATAGCTCATAAGAGCGTGAAGGAAAGGGTGGCGAAGCTGCTGCTGGATGATGCCGACGTGATTCTCTCGGAAGAGACCGACGAGCGACTCGACCGACTGATGCTTCTCATCGAAGACCTGGAACCGCCTATCCGGCAACTCATTTTCCGTCTGCGCTATCTTCAGGAGAAATCTTATCAGGAGGTGGCTGATGAAGTGGGAGTGAGCAAGGTGACGGTATTCAATCATCTCTCGAAGGCGATGGACTGGATTAAGGAACAATTTAAATGAGCAAGACAATGACAAACATGAGTAAAGAAGAAAAGCAGATGATGCTCTTTGACATGCAGGAGCATCCCGAGAAATATACCGACGAGCAGGTGGAGCACCTGCTTGCCGATGAGGAAGTGAAGGAGTTCTTCCATGAACTGGCGATGGCGAGAATGGCTGGCAAGAAAGCCAATCCGAAGGAGGTGGATGTGGATGAGGCTTGGAAGGAGTTTGTTCAGGCTCATCACGAGGATAAGATGTCGATAGATGCCGGCAAATCCAAGGACGCTTATCGCAACCGGATGAAGATTGCTGCATCCATCGTCGGCATCATCTTCCTTTCGGGGGTAGCCTTGGCTGCGATTCACAATGGCTGGTTTGGCCTCTCGGCTTCTGATCAGACAGCGGATAACAAGGCTGCGACAGAACAGCTGGCAACAACCCAGGCGCTGACGAACGACAGTCTTCGTGCTGCAACAGCAGAGAACAAGGATTCGCTTGATATGAAGCCGGTGGTGTTTGATGATGCTGAATTGGGAACCATTCTGGCTCAGCTATCCGGTTTCTATCATGTCAAGGTGGAGTATGTGGATGCTGGTGCCCAGCACATCCGTCTCTTCTTCAACTGGAACAAGACGAAGACTTTGGAGCAGAACCTGGAGATTTTGAATGCTTTCGACCGCATACAGATAGAGTATATTGACGGTACATTGATGGTGAAATAAGATAGGAGGATATATTTATGAGAGTTTTTTGGAAACCAATGCCCGTTAGCGGCAAGCTTATCAGAGAGCTTCTTCTTCTCTTCCTGTTGCTTTTGGTTCAGCAGTCTTATGCCCAGCGCATCACCCGACAATATAATAATGTGTCGTTCTCTGCGGCGTTGAAGGATTTGAATGCCCGCCAGCATAAGTACACCATCAACTTCGTGTATGATGAACTGGAGGATTTCAGAGTAACCAAGAGCATCAGGAACCAGAGTATTCCCGATGCCATCATGCAACTGATAGGATTCTATCCCATCAGGATGACGCAGGTGGAGGATAATATCATGGTGGAGTGTACGCAGAAGACAACCCTTCGTTATAAGGGACGTATTATAGATGAGAGTGGCAATGCTGCCGAATATGCAAATATAACCTTGTTGTCGCCCATTGATTCCACAATCGTAGGGCATGGTGTGAGCAATGAGAATGGAAGTTTTGTCATTCCTTGTAATTCCCGGAAGGTGTTAGCCCGTATCACATACGTTGGTTATAAGACAATCGGCCGTATATACAGCAATCCGGAAATGGGAATCATCAAATTGCAGCCCGAAACGATGATTATCAAGGGAGTTGTCGTGAAGGGTGAAAGACCTCAGTATAAAATGTCGCCTGGAGGAGTGGAGGTTGCCGTAGAGCATACCTTGCTTTCTAAGATGGCAAACACTTTTGATGTCCTGAGTTTGTTGCCACGTGTCTCTGTTGATGGACAAAAGATATCCGTGTTTGGTAAAGGCACACCGATTGTCTATATCAACAACAAGCGTGTGAATGACAATAATGAGATTGTAAACATCACTCCCGACAACATCAAGTCGATTTCGGTGATAACAAGTCCTGGAGCTGAATATGATGCGGAGGTAGAGTCGGTAATTCGTATCCGTACCAAAGAGCGCCGTGCCAATGGGTTCAGCTTGCGTGCAGATGCTTTTGGTAAATACAACAAATGGATGTCGGATTACGAGCTTGTCAGCGCCCGGTATCAGACCAAGAAATTTGAGATAGCCAATAGCTTATGGACGGGGGACTCTCATTTTGGTGAGGATAATCTTCTGAACACCGATATCAATTTGCCCGACAAGCATTATCACAACGACCAGCATTTTAATTCGGATACCAATAACCGCTTCTTGTCGGAAAAACTCTCAGCCGACTATTCGCTCAACGACAGCAATTCCATTGGTGGCTCTTATCGCTACTATGGCATGTTGAATGGCAGGACGAAAGGTAGTAGCCAACAGAATGTATTTCTGAACGGTGTGGCACAGGGCAGCATTGAGCAGAATGAGGTTGGAAAGCCTCACCTTGGTTCACATGAGGCAGAAATCTATTATGTGGGAAAGATAGGACAGGTAGGCATCGATTTCAACGCCACATACTATACGGTCAATAACAGACGTAGTGACGAGATTATTGAAAACAGCAAGGAGTTGGGTAATCAGGAGGTACACTCAAGCAATCGTCAGAATAGCGATATGTGGGCAGGCAAGTTGGTTGTGAATATTCCTCTGTGGAAAGGAAATATGTCTGTAGGAACGGAGCTGTCGAAGACCGACTCTCATGGAACGTTCCTGAACGAAGAGCAGTTGGTGCCATCTACAGAGACGGATATCCATGAAAGAAATGTTGCTGGCTTTGTGCAATATGGACTGTCCCTCAGCAAGTGGAACATTGGTTTGGGTGTGCGTTTCGAGAATATCATTCGCGACTATTTCTCTGGTGGAGTAAAGCAGGATGATGTAAGTAGAAGATACAGCAACTTCTTTCCTAACCTCAGCATATCATGGAACAAAGGTAACTGGAATTGGCAGTTGAATGTCAACGAGAAAATAAATCGTCCAAGTTATCGACAGTTGGGCAACTTCATGCAGTTTGATAACCGTTTCCTTTATGAAGGCGGAAATCCTACCTTGCAACCGGAGAAGGTGTTCAATGCTGAGGCAATGATGATATATAAATGGCTGAATGTTTCCGCAGGTTATAAATACCTGAAGGATGTGATAGAGTGGACCAAGTATATCTATCCTGGAAAGGAATTTGCTTATAGTACGTCGTTGAATTTCGACCATAAGCAGCTGCTTTATGCTTCTGTCAATGTTTCGCCAAAGTTCGGCATCTTCCGTCCTACGTGGGGATTCAATTATAACCAGCAGTTCTTCGATACCAGGAAGTATGGTGCCAGCAAGGCATTAAGCAGACCTTTGCTGTTGTGCTTGCTCGACAATAATTTCGCTCTTTCAGAAACCATGAACGCAGCTATCAGCCTGAATGCAGCAACACCCAATGCAGATGGATTTCTTATGAGGAAGAGTAATTACAGCGTCGATCTGCGGTTCGACAAGTCGTTTGCCAATCGCACATGGATCATTTATCTTTCTGCAAATGACATCTTCAAGACTACAAAGGAACGTTGGACGATGTACGGACTGGGAGCGGGTACTATAAAAGACTGCTACAACTACACACGCAACATCTCCTTGCAGGTTACGTATAATTTCAATGCCAAGCGCAGTAAGTATAAGGGTACGGGAGCCGGCAATGAAGAAAAGAGCCGCTTGTAGTTTTTGTTAGGAAGAAACTCTCTTAATACAACAACAAATATATGGCAATCGGTCAAGCGAAGGCAAAACCATATTGACTTGCTCTTTGCTTGACCGATAAAAAAATCATACACATATTTCTAAATCCTGATGGACGACATTTAATATAGGAGCTTGGAGAGCATCCTCAATAGATACAAGAGTGTCTATTGTAAAATTATGTGTTCCCCGCATCCATTTGCTTATTTCCGCTTCCCGTTTTCCGAGTAGAAGGGCTAGGTCTTTCTGCTTCATCCCTTTAGAAACCAGAATGTCATGTATCCTATCTACGATTTGGAAAGACAAATCTACAGACCTGCGAATCTCAGGATCAACATGTTTGCGGCGTTCTTCTAAAATCTTACTTCTTCTTCTGAGCATGTGCTCTAAGCGGTTTTTATCTCTACTTCGTTCTTTCATATACTAAGATTTTATCACGTTCTCTATAATGGCTCGTTTACCCATATTGTAATGATGTTGTTTCTTAACTGCAAAGGTACACTTTTTATTCGAAAGAGTAAGCTTTTATCTAGTTTTTTATTATCTTTGCATAGGTTTTTCGAAAAAAGTAGAAGATTTCTTCATTTTAGGGGTAATTGATTTCAGGAAAGCTTGTATATAAGAGTAGAAACAAGAAGAAAATGACGTGATGACAGAAGAAAATGAACAGCGGATGGAACGGCTGTTCCACGACCATTACGAGCAGATGTATCGCTTCGCCTTTGCCTTGCTCCATGATAATGAGGAGGCGAGGGATGTGGTGAGCGACGTGTTCTCCAGATTGTGGGATAAACAGCTGGTTCCAGACCGGGCTTACCTGATGCGGAGCGTGAAGAATGCCTGCATCAATCTTATAGCCAGAAAGAAGAGAGATGAAAGACTGAAACGGCTTCTCCCTCTCTCGGAAGAGAAATTGACGGAGGAAGAACCTTCTCGTCTGGAAGAACGATGGCAGGCTGCCGTGGATTGCATCGACCATGACCTGACCTACCAGACGGCTTCCGTCATCCGATTGTGCTATCGGGAAGGAATGTCGTATAAGGATACGGCGGAGGAACTGGGCATCAGCGTCTCGGCAGTGAACAAGCATATCGTAAAAGGTTTGCGAACGCTCAGAGAAAAGTTGAAAGGAAAATAATCCGCCAGTCGTTCCGACAAGATAGTCTTTGCCGCAAGAAAGTCCTCCGCCAGTCGTTCCGACGGATTTACAATCCGTCGTTAAAAAAGGTTCGACCTCTTTATTTTGCGGATTTGCAATCCGCTTATACAATAACCCTAAAATGAAGAAAGGAAAAGAAAATGAAACATGAATTATCTGACATAAATCCTCAGAAGATGGATTATCAGAAATGGGATATGCTCCTCGATCTCCTGGAGCATCCCGAAAAGTATTCCGAAACCCAGAAGGATGAACTTCTGGGCGATGAGGAAGTGAACGAATTCTATCAGCAGTTGGTAGGGACCCGACAGTCTCTGGATTTCGCCAAGTCGAAGGAAAAGATGAAGATGCCTTCGATTGATGCAGAATGGGAGAAGCTGAAAGACGAGATGAAGCTGAAAGAAAAGCAGCAGAAAGAAGAAAAGCAGCAGAAAGAAGAGATGAGTCAGAATGCAAAAACCCAGCAAACCGCCAAGTTGTTTCCTCTCTGGAGTCCGATGAGAAAGGTGGCTGCCGTTGCAGCCGTCCTTGTCGTCTCCGGCATCACCTTTGCTGCCATTCATCTGGTAACCCGTTCTCATCAGGCATCAGATAACAACAATACCGAACTCGTGGCATCCCGAAAGGATTCTATCCAGCAGGTTTCTGCTCCTCAGAAATCCAATATAGAAGAAAAGACAGATTCAGCAAGTCTTGCCCAGCTCCCATTGGTTTACGAAAACGCTGAACTTCAGAATATCCTGACTCCTATCGCCGGGCATTTCCATCTCCAGGTAACTTATCAGAACGAGTCGGCTCGCCATATCCGTCTTTTCCTGCAACTGGAGAAGAACATGAGTCTGGATGATATCATCGAACTGTTGAATCATTTCGAGAAAGTGAATATTCGTCATGAAGGTCAAACTTTAATCGTGGAATAAGATGAAAAGATTAAGATATATCATGCTGCTGGCAGGTTTGATGAGCCTTTCTCTTCAGACCATCTATGCCCAACGCATCACCCGCAGCTTCCGCAACACTTCTATGTCAGAAGCGCTCACCATCCTTGCCAAGAGCACCAAGGATTATCGTATCAACTTTATGTATGATGAACTGGAAGATTTCACGGTTACCACGAGTATCGTGAAGCGAACAGCTCCGGATGCCATCCGCCAGATTATGGGTTTCTATCCGATGAAGATGACGATAGATGGCGAGAACATCTTTGTGGAGTGTACGCAGAAGACTCCCACCAAGATGATAGGCCGTATCATCGACAATAAGAAACGCCCTGTAGATTTCGCCAATGTGGCCCTGCTGAATGTCCGTGACTCTTCTTTGATAAATGGCGGTGTGACGAATGAGAACGGCCAGTTCGTGATTCCCTGCGGAGCCAGAAAGGCGATAGTAAGAGTTAGTTGCGTGGGCTATATTACGACAAGCAATACATATAATATAGGCAAGATAGGGACTATCGTGTTGCATGAGAATACGATAAACCTTAAAGGCGTGAAGGTAAAAGCTATGCGCCAGAATATAAAGTTGGGCAAAGAGGGAATGCTTGTGGATATAGAGCACTCAGAGCTTAATAAAATTGGTACTGCAACTGATGTGTTGCGCGAAATGCCTCGCGTTGATGTCAGTTCGGATGGAACGGTGAATGTGTTTGCCAAAGGTTCACCGCTTATTTATATCAACAACCGACTGGTGAACGATCTCAAAGAGCTTCATCAACTGAAGTCGGATAATATTAAGAATGTAGAGATAGTAACCGCTCCTGGTGCCAAATACAATGCGGAGATTAAGTCTGTAATTCGTATCAGGACAATTCGTCGTCAAGGCGAAGGATGGAGTGGCGAGAACTATACTACTACAAAGTTCAACAAGTGGTGGGGTGGTTCGCAATACCTATCGTCAACATATCGCACAGGAAAAGCAGAAGTGTTTGGCGAACTTTGGGGAACAACGACACCAGGCGGTGAGGATAATGTGTTGTCTACCGAAATCAATGGCACGAAGAATATATTTATAGAACAGACTTCACCGATTAAGTATCGCTCAAAGGGAACTGGCGCAAAGGTTGCTTTTGCTTATTCTATAGATGATGACAATACATTTGGATTGAGCTATGAGAATCAGTATGGTTCGGGCAAAGGAGGAACGACCGACTCTTATCAGAAGATAATGGAAGACGGGGTGCAAACAGCATTCGTAAACGAAGCGACCAATATAAGTGATTGCTTTAGTCCGGTGCATAATGCTAACGCCTATTATGTGGGTAAGATTGGTAAATTGGGTGTGGATTTCAACGCCACTTATTTCTGGAAAAAGAAAGGCAGGACTATGTCAATCAAAGAAAGCAGCGCAGATATTGAGAGTCGCGACGTTCATACACGTAACAGACAGCATAGTGACATGGCTGCTGCCAAACTCATTTTGTCTTACCCCGTTTGGAAGGGAGCACTAAGTGTAGGCTCCGAATTTATTTCATCCCGTATTCGTGGCGAATATGCCAATGCCGAGCAATATGTAGATGCATCGAATACAAAGATTAACGAACAGAGCATAGCCGGCTTTGCTGAGTATGGTTTGAAGTTTGGAGCATTCTCTGCAAATGCAGGTGTAAGATACGAGTATGTAAAGTCTCATTATTATTATTTCGGGGAATTGCAGACTGAGCCGAGTCGTAGATATTCCGATTGGTTTCCTTCTGCTTCTATGTCATGGAACAGTGGCAAATGGGCATTGCAACTTGCCTATACCTGCAAGACACGGCGCCCAAGCTATAACAGTCTGCGAGATGAGGTGCAGTATGACAACCGCTATACTTATGAGGGGGGAAATCCTTATCTCCGTCCATGTATAACAAATAATGTTGATTTGAATGTGGCGTACGACTGGTTGTCGTTGAATGCTGGCTACAACTATATAGATAAGCCGATGGTGTGGGTAGCCACACTCTATCAAGGCAAAGACATTGTTTTTCTACGCAATGTCAACTTCAATAATAGTCAGGATGTGTATGTTTCGATAGTGGCTTCACCCCGTTTTGGTTGGTATAATCCTATGGCAGAGATAGACTACACACAGTCGTTCTTGTGTACTGACGGTTTTGATGTCAACAAACTGTCAAACAGGCCATGCTTCAACTTCCGTCTAAACAATCGTTTCAACATAACGCCTACACTAAAGGCTTTTCTCAATATGAGATATAAGACGGGTAGGCTTAATGACCTGCAAAAAACAAAGTCATTTGCTCGTGTGGATATGAAATTCACAAAGTCGTTCCTCAACGACGCTCTTGTAATAGGCGTTTATGCCAACGACTTGTTCAAGACCGACACGGAACAATGGACAATGTATGGCAGCCATACTGTAATGGAAAAAGACTGTTATGGCTATGAACGTTGTGTAGGTATGAGCTTATCTTATAACTTCAATGCCACCAAGAGCAAGTATAAGGGTACAGGTGCTGGTAATGCAGAAAAGAGCCGCTTGTAGTTCTTGTTAGGAAGAAACTCTCTTAATCCAACAATGAATATATGACAATCGGCCAAGCGAAGGCAAAACCATATTGGCTTGCTCTTTGCTTGACCGATTAAAATTTAGTCTTGTGATGGAATCTTTACAGGTGTGGCGTAATCAAAAAAAGCCTTTAAGGGGATTTGTTCCTTCCCTTAAGGAAAAATATTTTTTCCCTTAAGGATATTTTTATTTTTCCTTAAGGGAAAATTCTAAATCTCTTTATGCCCCGTTTTTCTAGCATTTCAGGCGAATATGTATTTCTTGGAATATTGTTTACATAGATATGTCTTTTATCTCTGTTACTTCCTCTTTTTGGAGGTTGAAATAAGGATATTAACGAAATAAAAAGGCAGAAGTTTAGCATATCTCTATTTGTTTTTGTACCTTTGCATAGGTTTTTCGAAAATAATCTATGTTTTGCTTAGTTTTTTGCTTGGCTCAACTGTATAGATAATAAGTAACAGAAAAAAGAAAGACTGATGTATATGAAAAAATGGATTATGATTTGTGCTTGTGTGGCTGTTTTTCAAACCGCATTAGCCCAGCGCATCACCCGACAATATAATAATGTGTCGTTCTCTGCGGCGTTGAAGGATTTGAATGCCCGCCAGCATAAGTACACCATCAACTTCGTGTATGATGAGCTGGAGGATTTCAGGGTAACCAAGAGCGTCAGAAACCTGAGCGTTCCCGATGCCATCATGCAGCTGATAGGATTCTATCCCATCAGGATGACGCAGGTGGAGGATAATATCATGGTGGAGTGTACGCAGAAGACTCCCACCAAGATGATAGGCCGTATCATCGACAATAAGAATCGCCCTGTAGATTTCGCCAATGTAGCCCTGCTGAATGTTAGTGATTCTTCATTGATAAATGGTGGCGTGACGAATGAGAACGGCCAGTTCGTGATTCCCTGCGAAGCCACAAAGGCGATAGTTAGAGTAAGTTGTGTGGGCTATCATACGGCTGTAGATACTTATAATACAGGTAAAATCGGGACGATAACATTGAAGGAGGCAACGATGAACCTGCAGAAGGTGGTTGTGAAAGCCGAAAGAGGACATGTCGTCAAGAAGAAGGGAAATGTCAAGACCTTCTTTTTCAGTCACCACGCCAATGAAACCAAGGATATTTATACAGCCTTGACAGAAGTCCCAGATCTGCGTATTGATCCTACGATGAAAACCATCAGTCTCGCCAAAGGTGGTGCGCCATTGGTCTTGATAGATGGTATTCCCAAATCTCACTCCTTGGCAAGTATCTCACCAGCTATGATCGACAAGGTGGAAGTTTCAAACAGCGTTCCTTTGGAATATATGGGACAGGGATATTCAGGTGTTGTCAATATCATAACCAAAAAGCATAAGGAAGCGAGCAGATACTTCAACATGGGAGTTTTGTCTCATCCCGTCGTGGCTTTTGGTTCGGCTGATGCAAACTTCTCCTACGATAAGAGCAGATTTTCTATCTACTCCGGATTGACTGGTTTCGCCTTTTTGGATAATAAGTCGAAGACAACTGATGCATTAACCGTGTCTGGCAAGAATCAAAATACAGAAACCGAACGAACCAATTATTATAAAGATTGGAAAGCCATGGTAGGAGGAGATTACCGGTGGACAGACAAATCGGTCTCTTCCTTAGGCTTTGTATTTGAAATGATTCCTCAAAACTCGTTCGATACAGGTAAGATTGAATATTCATTAGAAGATGACTTGCTCGGAAATAATATTTTAGATTATCATCGTAAATATGATGATGACTTATACAAGTATCAAATGAATTTGTATCATAAATCTTCATTCGGCAAAGCATCTTCCTTGACATTCCATTTTAGTGGCATCTATTCCTACAATACAAATACCACTAAGCGTCAGGAGAATCAAACCGAATATCTTTACTCTGCTAAGTATAGACAAAAAGAAGTAAATGGTGGACTGGATTATGCCTTTCCATGGGTTGCAGCTAATTGGAAGATAGGAGCCAATTCCGTATTCCTGTGGCACAACATCCAGTCGCAGGCTGACCATACTCTGTCAAAATATAATGAGTGCAATAATTATGGCTATCTTGAGGTAGAAAAGAACATGGGGAATCTTGATGTTTCTGCTTCCTCGGGAATAAACATCGCGTATAGGAGTATGGGGAACGACCATTTCAGTTTTGTCAATTGGCATCCGATCTTAGACTTGTCATATCATATGGGAACCAATCACAATTTGGAATTCTCTTATGAATATGCAAGTTCGAATCCGGAGATAGATCAGTTGTGTGATGTAAACTCAGCTACTAATCCTCTGTTTGTGAATGTAGGAGATAAGAACATCAAACCGGCATATACTCATGATTTGCAATTGGAGTACACAGCCAATATTAAGTCTCTGTACATAGATGTTTTTGCTCAATATGAGAATATCCGACAGCGCATAGCCCAGTATAGCAAGGTGAATATGCAGCAAGTGGTGATGTCTTACTATAACGATAAGAACAGCTACAATCTGTATAACTGTGGCGCAACTGTCCGATATATGATTCCTCACTTTGTCTTATTGGGGATGATACAACAGAATTGGGTGAAATGTGCAGGCTATTCTGATAACTATCTCTACGGGATGCTGCAGGGGCAATATTACAATGATAGAGTCAATGTCAATTTAATGTTTGATACGAATGAGGTAAAGAATTCAACGCCAGAGGCAAGGTATAAGACTTCTCCGGAATCTCAGTTGACTATATCCTATTCCATATCGAAAAGCTTTGACATCTGTCTCGGAATGCGTTATCTGTTCACCCATAAGCATATATGGAATACCGTACAGACTGCGCAAGTCCAGGAATCCTATTGCAACAACTTCAGTACAAGACTGAATCTGGTGATGTTGGGTTTCAGATATAACTTTAATGGGCAGGACAAGAAGAATCATAGCGACCAGGTTTTCAAGTCTGCCAATTCAAAGAGTTTTATCAAGGAATATTGATGGTTCATTGAGTCCACTTGAAACGTAGAGTTGTCTAGGTTTGAAATCGGTCAAGCGAAGGCAAATCCATATTGGTTTGCTCTTTGCTTGACCGATGTTTTTTATAATTCTTCTATCATCTTATAAATTGTTTCTAACATTCCAGGGAGTTTGTTCTTGACTACATCAAAGACAATAGATTCATCTATGTCAAAATAGTGATGAGCAATAATGTCACGGATTCCCATAGCTCCTTTCCAATCTACTTCTGGGTAGTTAGGAAGAAGTTGCTTCCGCGTCATTTTATCAATCCCCTTGATGCTTTCTCCTATTGCAAGAAGCAACATACAGGTACTTTCGAGGCGTTCCATGCCAGCAGGAGAAAGTACATAATATTGTGAATCATCAATCGCTTGAGAATTATTGATGATTCTTTCAATAGTCGAAGCTATTCGTTTGAGTGAATAGTATAAGAGTTCTTCGTCATGCATAGATTCCATCTCTTTTAATTTGCTTCAAAAGCATCGGATTCATGTTATTGCGAAGTCGGACAATATCTACAGGCTTACCAAAGAGCTCTTGCAGTTCTTCCTTGATGTGAACCATTGTAAATAAGTCTGGCTTTTTCATTTCCACACAAACATCAACATCGCTGTCTTCGGTCTGTTCGTTTCTCGCCACAGATCCAAAGATTCCAATCTTTGTAATACCATAAGCATCAGCTTTGGTGCTCAGGTATTTGCGAAGTATGGTAATATAATCGTTTGTCGTTTTCATTATCTTTCCATTTTTGCCACAAATATACGATTTTATTTTTTATGTTCCAAGTTTTTGCAGGGTTTTCTTGCAATAATAGTTCAAATTACTTGGTTTTATGGTGCTTTTTATTACCTTTGCATAGGTTTTTCGAAAATAATCTATGTTTTGCTTAGTTTTTTGCTTGGCTCAACTGTATAGATAATAAGTAACAGAAGAAAGAAAGACTGATGTATATGAAAAAATGGATTATAATTTGTGCTTGTGTGGCTGTTTTTCAAACCATATTAGCCCAGCGCATCACCCGACAATATAATAATGTGTCGTTCTCTGCGGCGTTGAAGGATTTGAATGCCCGCCAGCATAAGTACACCATCAACTTCGTGTATGATGAACTGGAGGATTTCAGGGTAACCAAGAGCATCAGAAACCAGAGTGTTCCCGATGCCATCATGCAGCTGATAGGATTCTATCCCATCAGGATGACGCAGGTGGAGGATAATATCATGGTGGAGTGTACGCAGAAGACTCCCACCAAGATGATAGGCCGCATCTTCGACAATAAGAAACGCCCTGTAGATTTCGCCAATGTAGCCCTGCTGAATGTCCGTGATTCTTCATTGATAAATGGCGGCGTGACGAATGAGAACGGTCAGTTCGTGATTCCCTGCGAGGCGAGAAAGGCGATAGTAAGAGTAAGTTGCGTGGGCTATATTACGGCAAGCAATACATATAATATAGGCAAGATAGGGACAATAACTCTGAAAGAGGCAACAATGAACCTGCAGAAAATTGTAGTGAAAGGACATCGACAGCCTTTCAGAATGACTTCTGAAGGATTGGTGGCTCAGGTAGAAGGTACATCCTTGGAGAAAATGGGCTCGGCAGAAGATGTTTTGAAACATCTTCCGAGAGTGATGCAGAAGAATGGAGAAATAGAAGTCTTGGGCAAAGGTAAACCTTTGATTTATATAGATAACAAGAAAATCAAGGGAACCATTGATCTCGATAGATTGAGTTCTTCTGACATCAAACATGTAGAGGTGATAACCGAGCCGGGTGCTGAATACGATGCAACCTATCAGTCTGTCATCAGAATCAAGACGACAAGAAAAAAGGGAGAAGGACTGGGATTGACTTATCGCCAGGTCTATCAGCGCAATCATCAGAACAATCATCGTGAAGTCCTCGATTTGAACTATCGCTATCGGGGATTGGATATCTTCTCCAATTTGTATGGCGGTTTGTCTCAGGGCTATCAGGATCAGCATAATGATAACAGACTCTACGGCAAGACGCTCATGAATATCAATGAAGACTTGATTATCAAAAACAAGAGTTACTATACCAGTGGAAGTCTTGGTTTTAATTATGTTTTCAATGATAGGCATTCCGTGGGTGCCACTTACGAGGTGAACATCAATCCTTATAGTCGGGGTGGATGGAATTCGCTGATGGATGTCTGGAAGAATGGCTCCAAGACAGAAAGCTATACAAATGATATGTATTGTCGTTTCAAAAGCCGACCTACGCAGGATTTTACGGCTTATTATGCCGGACAGATAGGAAAGATGAGCATAGAATGGAATGGGGAAATATATCTTCGTAAAACAGGACAGACTCAATATTCTGAAGAAACAGGAATTGAGGGCGGAGATTCTCGTACGATAGAATCTGATTTCACGGCTGATAGTTGGATGCATGCTTCTAAGCTGGTGCTGAGTTTTCCGGTATGGAAAGGTACCCTGAAGGTTGGTAATGAGTTTACCGAAAGTTGCCGTGCCAATCTTTATACTATAGATGAACAGGGAACTGACTTGCCAGGCAAGACGGACGACCAGGTGAAGGAAAGTAATCTTGCAGCCTTTGTTTCTTATGGATTGAGACTGAACAAGGTAGAACTGAATGCTGGTCTCAGATACGAACATGTTTCTTCCAATTACTATAATACAGGTGGTGATTATTGGAGCGAGGAGAATAAGGATTATTTCGTACCCGACCAGAGTCGTAAGTACGACCATTTCTTTCCGAATGTGTCCTTGACCTTTCCTATCGGGAATGTGAAAATGAATATGGTTTATAAGGTGACGGTGAGTCGTCCTTCCTATAGTCAGTTAAGTAGTAACGTGCAATATAATAGTCGCTATTATTATCAGGGTGGAAATCCATTGCCAAGTCAACCTTCGAACATGGCATAGGGATTAATTTGGGATATACATGGTTCCAGTTTTTTGCCAACTGGCGTTATCTTGTAGATCCTTGCTATCAGGTGATAGAACCGTATCATGACAATGAGTTAATCAGTATGTACATCTTTCGTAATTTGAATCATACTCAGGTTTGTTACGTGGGACTGACGGCATCGCCGACGATAGGATGGTGGCATCCTACGTTGGACGCTGGTATGAGAAAGCAGTTCCTGACCATTGGTGGTAAGGCATACAGCAAGCCGATATTCATCGGCTCTTTCAATAATGCGTTTTCACTACCATGCGGTTGGACGCTTAATCTTGATATGAGTTGGAACACGCAGGGCCATTCTGCGCTTCCGCTTTTTATATGGCACAAGGAGGAGTGGACGTCTCTTTGCGTAGAAGTTTTCTTCACGACCGCCTGAATGTCATTTTGGCGGGCAATGACCTCTTTGCGACGATGCGCAATTCCACAAGATTGGTATATGGTACCAGCGATATCTATACCAGAAAATATACGGATACCCGAATGTTCATGTGCTCATTCAGCTATAAGTTTAATGTTAGTAGAAGCAAGTACAAGGGTACGGGTGCCGGTAATACTGAAAAGAGCCGCTTGTAGTTCTTGTTAGGAAGAAACTCTCTTAACAAACAATGAATATATGACAATCGGTCAAGCGAAGGCAAAACCATATTGGTTTGCTCTTTGCTTGACCGATGTTTTTTACTTCTCTTCTGTTAGATACTCCTTTATTTGTTGTGCTCTAGGCGGTTTTTATCTCTACTTCGTTCTCTCATATACTAAGATTTTATCACGTTCTACTGATTCCTGTGCAAAAGGAAGTAAGTTTCCTTCTGAGACCAAATCAACTTTTCTACCTAAGAGTTCTTCCAAATCACTCCACATGCCGAAGAATTTTAAACCTATAGGTTTACTCTTGTCCAAAGAAACCATAATATCGACATCGCTATCCTTCGTTTCTTCCCCTCTGGAGAAAGAACCGAACAGCCAGGCTTTCAGTACGGGTTGGGTGCTGAAATAATGGCGTAAAGCTTCTATGATGGCTCGTTTACCCATAATATAATGATGTTGTTTCTTGGTGCAAAGATACACTTTTTATTCGAAAGAGCAAGCTTTTTTCTAGTTTTTTATTACCTTTGCATAGGTTTTCCGAAAATAATCTATGTTTTGCTTAGTTTTTCGCTTGGCTCAACAGTATAGATAATAAGAAACAGAAAAAAGAAAAACTGATGTATATGAAAATACTTTTTCGTGTGCGTATAAGCTCGATGTTAAATCAAAAAAGAATCTGATATGAAACCTTATAGATACCCCCAAAAATAACGTCCCGATGTAGACTTTACCACATGGCGACGTAATCTTTCCTACATCACGACACAGATATTCCTGCGTCGCCATGTAATTTCAAGGGCATCGGGAGAGATTACACGGATTCTTTATGAGATTATAATCGCTTCATGTAGCTTTTTCCAGAAAGAAACTCTCTTAAAACAATGAATATATGACAATCGGTCAAGCGAAGGCAAAACCATGTTGGTTTGCTCTTTGCTTGGCCGATGTTTTTATTAAGCCACTTTTTCCCCTTGTTTGTACAGGAAATCTGGGGCAAAATCAATTCCATTGTACCATTCCAAAGTCCAATGGGTAAGTCCAAATTGAATAAACTTATTCATGTCTTTAAGTTCTTCTCGCTTATTGCCTTTTAGTAATGGGAGAAAGTCAATGCGTCTTGTTTCGCCATTACTGAACTTTAAGTCCATGGTATAATCCTTAATGTAATCAACATCAACGATTCTTATTAAATCAATGTCAACCATAATTCAACTTATTTAAGAGGTTCAATTTTTATTATTTCCTTGCCTTCCTGTAATCGCTTCCAATTCATTTCAAGTTCGTTTTGATGAATCTCCATCCACTTGAATACGTCTTTAAGTACCTTTTTAGGCAATTCTCCTTTTACGATTCCATCTTGTATGGTAATAATGGCTTCGTAGTCTCCATATCTCACATGAAAATGTGGAGGATTGTGATCATCTCCAAACATGGCAATGATAATTCCGAAAAAACGACTTAGTTCTGGCATAATCTTTATTATTTTTTGGCAAAGATAAAAAAAACTATTGAATGTTCCAAATCTTTTTATTACTTTTGCATTGCTTTTCCAAAAAAAATAGAAGATTTCTTCATTTTAGGGGTAATTGATTTCAGGAAAGCTTGTATATAAGAGTAGAAACAAGAAGAAAATGACGTGATGACAGAAGAAAATGAACAGCGGATGGAACGGCTGTTTCACGACCATTACGAGCAGATGTATCGCTTCGCCTTTGCCTTGCTCCATGATAATGAGGAGGCGAGGGATGTGGTGAGCGACGTGTTCTCCAGATTGTGGGATAAACAGCTGATTCCAGACCGGGCTTACCTGATGCGGAGCGTGAAGAATGCCTGCATCAATCTCATAGCCAGAAAGAAGAGAGATGAAAGACTGAAACGGCTTCTCCCTCTCTCGGAAGAGAAATTGACGGAGGAAGAACCTTCTCGCCTGGAAGAGCGATGGCAGGCTGCCGTGGATTGCATCGACCATGACCTGACCGACCAGACAGCTTCCGTTATCCGATTGTGCTATCGGGAAGGAATGTCGTATAAGGATACGGCGGAGGAACTGGGCATCAGCGTCTCGGCAGTGAACAAGCATATCGTAAAAGGTTTGCGAACGCTCAGAGAAAAGTTGAAAGGAAAATAATAACCCTAAAATGAAGAAAGGAAAAGAAAATGAAACATGAATTATCTGACATAAATCCTCAGAAGATGGATTCTCAGAAATGGGATATGCTCCTCGATCTCCTGGAGCATCCCGAAAAGTATTCCGAAACCCAGAAGGATGAACTTCTGGGCGATGAGGAAGTGAATGAACTCTATCAGCAGCTGATAGAGACCCGACAGTCTCTGGATTTCGCCAAGCCGAAGGAAGGGATGAAGATGCCTTCGATTGATGCAGAATGGGAGAAGCTGAAAGATGAGATGAAGCTGAAAGATGAGATGAAGCTGAAAGAAGAAAAGCAGCAGAAAGAAGAGATGAGTCAGAATGCAGAAACCCAGCAAACCGCCAAGTTGTTTCCTCTCTGGAGCCCGATGAGAAAGGTGGCTGCCGTTGCTGCCGTCCTTGTCGTCTCCGGCATCACCTTTGCTGCTATTCATCTGGTAACCCGTTCCCATCAGCCATCTGATAAGAACAATACCGAACTCGTGGCATCCCGAAAGGATTCTATCCAACAGGTTTCTGCTCCTCAGAAATCCAACATAGAAGAAAAGGCAGATTCTGCAAGTCTTGCCCAGCTCCCATTGGTTTACGAAAACGCTGAGCTTCAGAATATCCTGACTCCTATTGCCGGGCATTTTCATCTCCAGGTAACTTATCAGAACGAGTCGGCTCGCCACATTCGTCTCTTCCTGCAACTGGAGAAGGACATGAGTCTGGATGATATCATCGAACTGTTGAATCATTTCGAGAAAGTGAATATTCGTCATGAAGGTCAAACTTTAATCGTGGAATAAGATGAAAAGATTAAGATATATCATGCTGCTGGCAGGTCTGATGAGCCTTTCTCTTCAGACCATCTATGCCCAACGCATCACCCGCAGCTTCCGCAACACTTCTATGTCAGAAGCGCTCACCATCCTTGCCAAGAGCACCAAGGATTATCGTATCAACTTTATGTATGATGAACTGGAGGATTTCACGGTTACAACGAGTATCGTGAAGCGAACAGCTCCGGATGCCATCCGCCAGATTATGGGCTTCTATCCGATGAAGATGACGATAGATGGCGAAAACATCTTTGTGGAGTGTACGCAGAAGACTCCCACCAAGATGATAGGTCGCATTGTAGATGCGCATCATCGCCCTGTAGATTTCGCCAATGTTGCCTTGCTGAATGTTCGTGACTCTTCATTGATAAATGGCGGTGTGACGAATGAGAACGGCCAGTTTGTGATTCCCTGCGGAGCCAGAAAGGCGATAGTAAGAGTTAGTTGCGTGGGCTATCATACCGCTGTTGATACTTATAATACAGGTAAGATAGGTTCAATTACTCTGAAGGAGGCAACGATGAACCTGCAGAAGGTGATAGTGAAGGCGGTTCGCCCCAAGACAAAACTAACTTGCGAGGGATTTCAGACCCAGGTGCAGGGTACAATACTGAGTGATGCGGGTATGGTTGCCGACTTGTTGAAGCAGGTTCCAAGAGTGCGTGTGGATAAGGATGGAAACTGTTCGGTGTTTGGAAAAGGCACACCGGAGATTTATGTCAATGGCAGAAAGCTGACCGACAAAAATGAATTGCAAACCATATCTTCCAAGGATGTGAAGAACGTGACGGTTATCACGACTCCTGGTGCGCAGTATGATGCCCAGGTCAATTCGGTGATTCGTATAACCACGGTCAAGAAGCAAGGTTATGGATGGAGTGGTAATTTCCAGGCAAAATATGGTTTTGCCATGAAGAATACCTGGCAAGAGCAGGCTAATCTCAATTACCGTGTGGGTGGACTGGATGTATTCGGTGGATTGATGTGGTCAGATTCGTATTTCTATGATAAGTTGGGATTGGATGAATATATCAATGGTAATCAGCATCAGATATATCAAAAATCAATAGGGCGCATAGATGCTAGAGATTATGGACCTGATGCCAATCTGGGTTTCAATTATGAATTCAACGAAAATCATACCATCGGTCTGAAATATAAGTTTGGTTCTGGCTATACCAAGTATTTTACTGATCAGAATAACTATTCCATCTTTCAGGATGGAGTTCACCAGGGAGATGTAAATTATCTCAACGATGAGTCAGATTCTAAGCAGACTCCTATTCATCAGGCTGACTTTTATTATGATGGTAAGATAGGCAAGTGGAGTATAGACCTGAATGCATCAGCGTTGTGGCGGACGAAAGACCAGATACAGAAAGCCACCGAAACCAGTTCTGAGTTGGGCGACCAGATTGTATGTTCAGATAGCCATACCAAAGGAAAGTTGCTTGCCGGTAAATTGGTTGTTTCTTATCCTTTGACCGACCAATTGAACATAGACTTTGGTTCGGAATACACAAATTCTGATAGTCATACCAACAACCAGAACGAGGGTGGTGTGGCTGCATCCAATGATTCCAGAATCAAGGAACAGAACATTGCCACCTTTGCTGAGGCTGCATGGTCGTTGGGTGATTATTCTCTGAATGCCGGTGTGAGATATGAGTATGTAAAATCAGACTATTATGCCGAAGGAGTGCTCAACCCGGATATGAGCAGAAAGTATGATAATGTATTTCCTAATGTATCCTTGGGATATGACAAGGGCAAGTGGCATTCTTCATTGAGTTTCACGGCGAAGACCTATCGACCAAGTTACTTCCGTCTTTCCGGTTATACCCGATATACGAGTCGTCATACCTATGAAAGCGGTAATCCGAACTTGCGACCAACGGATGCCTATCATCTGGAATGGGATGCGCAATATTCCTGGTTGAGTTTCTCTGCAGAATATATTTACAACAAGAAAGCTTCGGTATATATGATGAAGCCGTTCCAGGGCAATAAGGATATAGCCCTGTCATATTACGAGAATGTAGATAAGATTCAGAACCTGAAGTTCTATCTTGAGGCTACTCCGGTGATAGGCTTATGGCATCTTGACTATACGGTAGGTCTGGTCAATCAGTTCTTTGATGCCAGCAAATACGTCAGCGACTATAATGCCAATCGTCCTTTTCTCTATCTGGATTTGGAGAATACCTGGGTATTGCCACATCATTGGAAGGCTAGATTGGAATACGCTTACCAGTCGCGTAATTATCGCGAATTGGGTGTCAACTATGCATGGAATTCCCTGGATGCGTCTATTTCCAAGTCGTTCCTGAACAACCGACTGGTTGTGAGATTGGAAGCAGAGGATTTGCTTCATGGTCAGAATCAGAGTTGGCAATATAATAATTCGTATGCGCACTTCACCAGAACCGGTATAGATAATACCCGCATGTTCTTGGTCAATGTAACTTATAACTTCAATGCCACCAAGAGCAAGTATAAGGGTACGGGTGCTGGTAATGCAGAAAAGAGCAGATTATAGCTCATTTTTAAAACACGGACAAATTCAATTTGTCCGTGTTATTTTTTTCTGTGGTTTTGGAGTCAAAATCAGGCTTTTTCAGCTTTGTTTCCTATAGCTTTTCTCCCCGTAACTCTATGACATTTGGATGTTAACTCTATGAGTTAGGTTTTTTAACATAAAGCTCTAAAGCAGCCAAAGGAGAATAAGAGAGGTTGGAACGTAAACAGTTGGGAATGAGTAGATTTGCACAAAGTTGCCAAATCGGCATAAAGCAAGCGAGTGAGGAATATTGAAGTAGTTCAGTTACTAAATCGTGAGCCACAGTTACCTATGCAAAGCAGGTAACAATGCGGAAAGGCAACTTTGTGCATCAACGGATTTTATTGCGCTGATTCTCAATGTTTTGCGTATCAAGGAACGCTTACAAAATGATTATATTTGCACACTCAAAATGTAAGCGTTATGAAAATCGAAAAATTCAAGGTGTTGCTCTACCTAAAAAAGAGCGGAATGGACAAGAATGGAAAAGCTCCCATCATGGGACGCATCACGGTGAACAGGACTATGGCGCAGTTCTCCTGCAAGTTGTCTTGCACTCCATCGCTTTGGAATCCTCGTGCCAGCCGATTGGAGGGCAAGAGCAAGGAAGCCGTGGAAACCAACAAGGACATCGGGCAGTTGTTGCTTTCCATCCAAAAGGCTTTCGATGTGCTTGTGGAAAAGAGAACGGACTTCGAGGCTAAGGATGTCAAGGAGGCTTTGCAGGGCAGCGTCAAGACACAGACCACCCTTCTCTCCTTCGTGGACGAGCATATCAGTGAACTCAGCACCCATGAGGGCATCGATATGTCGAAGAGCAGTGTCTGGACTTACAGAAAGATTCGCAAGAATCTCGCTGAGTTCATCGGGGAGAAGTATAGGTTGACTGATTTGGCTTTCGGACAGCTGACCGAGCCTTTCATCAGTGACTTTCACCATTACTTGCTTGACGAGAAAGGCTTTTCATCAGGAACCATCACCATCTATGTGTCGCTCTTCAAGAAGATGTGCCGCATCGCCTTTGAGCGAGGCTTGTGCAAGAACCTGCTGTTCGCCCATTATCGGGTTGGCACTCCAAAGGTTACGACACCCAAGGCTCTCAGCATGTCTGATTTCATAAAAATCCGTGATGCGGAACTGCCCGAAGACAAGCCGAGACTATCCGTTAGCCGTGACCTGTTTCTTTTCGCCTGCTATGCAGGAACAGCCTTCATAGACACCGTTTCCATCACGAAAGCCAATGTCAAGGTGTTGGAGGATGGCGACAAATGGCTCATCTATAACCGCAAGAAGACCGGAACACTTGCCAGGGTGAAACTCCTGCCCGAGGCGTTGGAGCTGGTGGCGAGATACGAGGACGGGGCAAGAGATACCCTTTTCCCATTGCTGAGCACGAATCGTGTTCGTATCGATCTCATCACCATCTGCAAGTTGGCGGAAACGAGCAAGACCTATTCCTACCATTCGGGACGACACTCGTTCGCCAGCCTCATTACGCTGGAGGCTGGTGTGCCGATGGAGACCATCTGCAAGATGCTCGGTCACAAGGATGTGAAGATGACGCAGCGGTATGCGAGAGTGACCCAAAAGAAGCTGTTTGAGGACATGGACAAGTTCATCGCTGCAACCGAGAAGGACTTCGTTCTCGCATTATGAACAAGGCTTTCAACTTTTCTTTTTACAGTTTCAACTACATTATTATATTATAAGGACAACAACTATGAGCAGAAGTACATTTTCAATTTTGCCTTACATCAACAGACAGAAGGTGAAGGCAGACGGAACAGCCAACATACTTTGCCGCATCACCGTTGACGGCAAAAGCGCAGCCATTTCCACAGGCATATCCTGTACACCACAGGAGTGGAACGCCAAGAAGGGAGAGGTACGGAACGCAAGGGACAACGGACGATTGGCAAGTTTCCTTGCTGAGGTCAAGGATAAATACAACTCACTTCTTACCGCCAATGGCATCATCACCGTGGAAATGCTGAAGGCTGTGTTGAAGGACAAGGACACGACAGGAAGGTTCTTGCTGAACTTTGGTGATACCATCGTGGAATGGTATCGAACCTCAAAAGCCAGACAAACCTTTCTGCACAAGCGAACATGGCAGAAGAACCTGAGAGCCTTTGTCCATTCGTTGGATAAGGACGACATCGCCTTTGAGGACATAGACGAGAATTTCGGAGAGGAATACAAGCTATTCCTGAAACGAGACCAGGGACGCATCGACAGCTACGTGAACCATTGCCTTCTCTGGCTGAACATGTTGATGTACAAGGCAGTGGACAGGAGCATTATCCGCTTCAATCCCATAGCCAGGATAGGGTATGAGAAGAAGGCAGCCCCGAAGATGACCCATATCAGCAAGGCAGACTTCATCAAGATGCTCTCTACCCCGATGGCTGACGAGCGAACGGAGCTTGCACGCAGATGTTTCATTTTTGCCTCGCTCACCTCCTTATCCTATATAGATGTAAAGAAACTGTACCCTCACCATATCGGGGAGAACTCCGAGGGTAGGAAGTTCATCCGCAAGGAAAGAGAGAAGACAGGCGTGGAGTTCTTCGTGCCGCTCCATCCGATAGCCGAGAAGATTCTTTCGCTCTACAATACCACGGACGACAGCAAGCCTGTTTTTCCACTGGGTGAGAAGAAAGACATCTATCTTGATGTGCATACCCTTGGAATGGTGCTTGGCATAAGTAATAAGTTGGGATTCCACGCCAGCCGCCATACATTCGGAGTCTTGATGCTCAACGAGGACATTCCCATCGGCAGCATAGCCAAGATGATGGGACACGCAGACATCACAAGCACACAGGTCTATGCGCAGGTGACGGAGCAGAAGATTTCAAATGACATGGATAAGCTTATTGCCAAGCGAGAAAGGAACAGATTATCGAACGAAAAAACTATTGGAAAATGAACAGAGGAGTTATAACTATCAGCGAGAGCGGAACGGTATCCATGCCGACCGATACTGTATGGATGACCATGCAGGAGATTGCCGACATGTATAATGTGTTCGGCTGCTATGTGCGCAAGGCTGTCAAGGCTGTATTCAAGGACGGCATTCTGAAAGAGCAGGGTGTACGCCGTCATGTCAGGAAGAACGACCGCATCAGCTATGATGTGTATAGTCTTGAACTCGTCATTGCGGTATCCTTCCGTATTGACAGCATTGAGAGCAGAGCCTTTCGGGAGTTCATCATGCAGTCCGTCATCGGCAGACAGACAAGCCGCACTAAACTGGTCTGTATCTTTACAGAGAATGCAATGGCATAGACCTGCCATAAAGCAACGTTCCTTGGAGGCTTTGCGCCTCCAGCCACTTGGGCGAACCACCGCAGTGTGTTTTAGCATGGTATTAGATTTATACAGGTAACACAAATGATACCCGGCAAACACGAACAACTCGGTATAGCCAATAAAACGAGGCGACAACCTATAACAGCCACGCTCGGTAAGTTATACGTTGTCGCCTTGTTCATTTCACACACTCATCAAGGATATTCTCCTATACACCTTTCATTCTGTACGCCTCACGATAGTTAGCCATCAGAATCTTCTGAATGTCGGACTCGCGGTAGAGTATCTTTCCGCCAAGCTGGATATACGGGATGACACCGTTGTTTCGGTAGTCCTGCAGGGTTCTTCTGCTCAGTTGCAGCCTGGCACAAAGTTCCTTGTCCGTCATGAACCGCTCACCGCCAAGCATGGGGCGGTAGTTCATCACGGCACGTTCAAAATTGTCAACCATTCGGTTGAGGTGGTTCACGATGTGGTTCATCCACTCGCTGTTTCTTGTCATTACTTCATTGCTCATAGTTGTCTCGTTTTATTATTGATACTTACGTTACTCGGTTTACTTGCTGCATAGGATTAAGTGGCTGTTGTATATTGACAGCCTAACCTGTGCGCTTGCGAAAGCGCATGTCCTTTTTCTTGTCCTCCACTACTGCTACGATAGCCATCACGTCCTCCGGCTTGTAGTAGGTCTTGTGGCTGATTTGCGTATAAGCCAAAGTTCCGTTGTCCCGAAGCGTCTGCACTGTCCGTGGGCAGATGTTGAGCGTCTGACACACGTCCTGCGTGTCGAGCCACTTGTTCATGGTCTTGTCCTCACTGCGCTCACGGATTCTGTCCATGCGCTTCACGAAGTTCTCCAACTGGGCATCAAGATAGTTGAATGCCTCTTCCTCGAATACGATGAATCCCATACTTTTCTTTTTTCTAAGTTAATACTATGTTATATGTCGCAAAGCTCCACGCATATGCTGTGCTCCACGTTTGTGAGTGCAAAGATAAGGCACGGCAATCTAAAAACAAGCGTTTTCAATTTCTGTGGCAGTATGTTGCCGGGGTTTGCCGACTTCAACGCCAAAAACAACAAGAAAAACTTGCACGACTGCAACGGATACATGAACAATGATGAGTTGAGAAATACGTTGAAGTTCTCACAACTATCTCGGTATGCAAATAAGCAAGCCACAACTAAATTGCCACGTTACACCCAATCAGTTGCATGGCTGCACTCAGTACACTTACTTTGCATCCGACAATCGGTCAATGGTGCAAACCGTGACCACTATACCAACAATTTAAACAAGTTAAGCTATGGCAAGAACAAAAGAAACGAAAATGTTTCCTGAACAGCAGGAGAAAATGACACAGGAGGTGGTGGCTTCGCTTCAATCATCCACTTATGGTAAAGACTATGCCCAAAAACATAGCTCTTTCTTTGAAGAGGTGGAGAACTCCGATTTAGAAGTTGTGACAGAGGATGTGGCTGCAACAACCTCCAACATGGAGGACGAGCTGACGAACGAGGTTCAATCGCCACCGAATCCGCAGAAGCGCATCAGTGGCAAGCAGCGCAAGGCGACATTGGAGGAGTATCAGCAGACCTTCCTCCAAGTTCCAAGGATTGACGACCGCAAGCCAGTCTTCGTCAGTTCCGATGTACGAGACCGTCTTGATCGTGTCGTCCGCATCCTCGGAGGGAGACGCATGAGCGTATCGGGCATCATCGAGAACATCGTGCGCCACCACCTAAGCCTTTATGAAGAGGACTTCGAGGCTTGGCGCAAATTGTGAGAATTAAGGTCTGCGACCTTGGACGTGGATAGCTGAAAGGCTGTAGTTCCAACTAACGTGTTCTGAGAGGGAGCGAGGTTATGTTTTGGAAACCCCAAAACGCCTCGCTCCACCATGAGGGCGGAGAAATTTTGCTCCCGACGGTCGCAGAAAGTGAGTGTACCAACTGTAAACAGTATATCGAATGACAAGCATACAGGAACAGGACAAGAGAAAGGGCGGAAGACCGCCCGCAGGCAGGGTTCGCAAATTGTCGAAGTCTGTCACGGTGAAGTTCTCAAAGCCAAGCTACGAGGCATTGAGACTGAGGGCGAGAAAAGCCAACCGCAAGTTGGCGGAGTACATCCGTGAGTCCGCCTTGAACGGCGAGGTGGTCAGCGGACACAACGCTGAGACGATAGCCATCGCTAAGAATCTCATTGGCATGGCGAACAACCTCAACCAACTTACCAAGCTGTCGCATCAGAGAGGTTTCCACGAAACCCATGTGTATGTGGTGGACTTGTTGAGAAGATTGAAAGCCATCCTTGGCGAGTATCGCCAAGCAAGTCCAAAATCGAAGCCATGCGGAATAGGCAGAAAGGAGGATGCTACATGATAGGCAAGCTAAAGAAGGGCAGCTCATTTGGTGGTTGCATCCGCTATGTTACAGGCAAGGACGAGGCGAAAATCATCGCCTCGGATGGTGTGTTACTCGGTACGAATGCCGAGATAACGCAAAGTTTCGAGCTACAGAGGCAGCTAAATCCAAGGATTAAGAAGCCTGTGGGACACATTGCATTGAGCTTCAAACCAGAGGACAAGCCACGTTTGACGGATGAGTTTATGACTAAGATTGCCCTTGAATATATGCAGATGATGTGCATCACCGATACACAATTCATCATCGTAAGGCATCACAATACGGACAATCCACATTGTCATATCGTGTACAACCGCATTAATAACGAGGGCAAACTCATATCAGATAGGAATGATTACAGGCGTAATGAGCAAGTGACCAAGAGTCTAAAATCCAAGTATGGGCTGACTTACGGAACGGACAAAAGCAAGACTAACACTCGCAAATTGCGCAATGCTGAGCGAGCCAAATACGAGATTCACAATGTTGTCAAGGATGTCTTGAAAGCCGCAGGTAGTTGGCAGAAGTTCAAGAATGAACTCGCAAAACAAGGTGTTCATTTGGAACTTGTATATAAGGACAAGGAGCAAACCAAGGTTCAAGGCATCCGTTTCTGCAAGGATGGATATAGCTTCAAGGGTACACAGATTAGCCGAGACTATAGCTTTGGCAAACTGAATGCGAGATTTGAGGGAACGGAGAACCTTTTATCAGCAAGAGCCAAATCTGCTCAGCAATATGAGCAGGGCTGTCACAAGAATGAGCAGATGCCATTCATGTCGGAGAGCAGTCAGGATCCTTGGAATGGTATTTCTTCCATTGGGCTTTTTGCTTCTGCCAACGTACAGACCTTTGAGCCATTCCCAGAGGATGAATCAGTCAAGAAGAAAAAGAAGAAACGCAGAAGAGGCTTTAGCCTTTGATGCAAGTTACAAACCATTCAAACAACAAAAGAAATATGAAAGAAGAACTATTGGAAGCCATCTACGGCACAGTTGAGAGATTGGAGCAGAAAGTCGATGAACTTTCTGCTTCACCAAAGAATGCAGAGGCTGGAAGCATTCCTGTCCCTGTAAGTGTTGATACATGCAAGCTTGAAAAAGCCATCCTTTCTATAGCTGTAAAAGAAGGGGAGTCTATTGACAAATTGGCAAGATTAAGAGAGGCTATCTGTATCTTTACCGACCTTACCAAGAAAGAAGCAAGTAACAGAGAACAGCGAAGCAAGCTCTTGTTTGATACGGTTAAGCAGCTGAAGCAAGAGCAAGATGCTGCATCAATAGACCTGCAAGAGCGACTTGACAACATAAGCAATGCACCTCAGAAGAAGATTGTTACCCATCGCTTCGAGCCAACTTCAAAGTCTGTTCTTCTTTTCATTGGTGGCTTGGCTCTATCTCTTGTTATCTCCATTTGGGGCAATCTCACCCAATGGCGAGAGCATCAAGATTGGGAAGAGGCAGACTTGAAGTATCGAGCATTGCGAATGGTATTGCCATCTGACGACCCGAATATTCGCTACATAGAAAAGCATTTCTCTGTGCAACGTGATGAAAATGTTATTGACGATGTTCGAAATCGAGTGGCTCTTTATGAGGATTCTATCCTTCGTCACTATGAAATGGTAAAAATGGGTACATATAAAGACAGCGTTGTTTATAAAAACCTACGAGGATTTCACTAAGTAACATGTAAAAAATATCTTGTGCAATTTTTATCGTACACTCTTAGGAATAGCACACTACTATCGTTAATTTTCTGCGCAAGTTATTTTTTGAACATTACTAAAATAAAGATTAAATTGAAATAGCTACCTACAATTTATAATAGAAATAGGCAATAGCATTCTCTATGCCTATTTCTAGAAAAACACCTTTTATATGCATGTTTATTAATCTTTAACATAAAAAATATGTGATAACTCTGAAAAAATACTTATATTTGCATTATGAAATAGTCTTTAAGTAATAGTTGTTCATTTTTTAAAAGATTGCAACATATAGGAAAAAGACTTTAGTAAAATAATAGGCATTAATTTGTTTGTTAATAACAATAGCATTATGAATAAAAAAATTGTATTGAATTGGCTTCCTCCTGCTAGTACAGACATGCCTTCACCGGCCATGACTGTACTGAAAGGTGCATTACAAAAAGCTGGCTTTAATTGTAAAATCTTATATTGGAATATTCTCTTTGAGGATATTATAAGATTTTATTTGCGAGAGTCTTCAATGGACAAAATATCAGAAGTTGATTATTTAGGAGTATTTTATGCCTACATCGCAATAGAGAAAAATGATAAGGATGCTTTGTTAAAACAAGAGATTATTTTAAAATCATTAAATCCACACTATTTTAGTTCTTCTTTTGATTTTAAAAAGCATATAAGGGATGCTGTGTCATTATTGAAAAATCGTATTAAGGAAGTCTTAAGCTCTGAGTTACAAGAGACTCCTTTTATGATGGGATTTTCTATGAATCTTTTTCAATGGATTCCTGCTTCAATTTTAGCAAAAGAAATAAAGATTCTTTACCCAAACTGTAAGATTGCTATTGGAGGAATTGGTAATCCAAATCTGGCAAAAGCTTTTCTCCAAAATTTTCCTCAATTTGATTTTGCATTATGGGGAGAAGGAGAAATTAGTCTTGTGAAATTGGCATTTAATTTGGATAATCCTGCGATTGTTCCTCATATGGCATATCGTGTAAAAAATAACAATATCGAATTGTCACTTCAACGTATTGAGAGTTATCCTTCACTAAATGACTGCTTCAATAGTGATTTCGATGATTATTTCAATGTATATAAGGGAACGAGGGATAAAATAAATTTAACAATTGAAAGCAGTCGTGGATGTCATTGGAATAGATGCAAATTTTGTTTCTTGAATCAAGGTTATCGTTATCGAGTAAAATCGCCAGAAGATATCATAAGCGAAATTCGTTTTTTGATATCCAAATATAATGTGTTCAATTTTTCATTTCTTGATAATGATGTTATTGGCAATGATTATTCTCGTTTTCATAACCTATTAACCTTGTTATCTGGTTTAAAGCAAGATTATCCTAATTTTAAGATTAATTTGGCAGAAATTATTACAAGAGGTATTTCCAAGACGGAAGTAAAAGAAATGGCCTTGGCTGGTTTCGTTTATGTTCAAATAGGATACGAATCCGTCAGTGACAATATACTTGTAAAGATTAACAAGAAAAATAGTTTTGCTAGCAATCTTTTGTTCATTAAATGGGCAATTGAGTATGACATTAACGTAGTAGGATTAAATGTACTAAGAGGTTTATTAGACGAAACAGATGCAGATATACTAGAAAGTATTGATAATCTGTATTTTATGAGGTTTTATAAAAGTGTAGGCAACATCAAGCATAATGTGTCTATGCTAGCTGTTAATGAAATGTCACGCTATTATAAGGAAATATGTTCAAACGGAAAGACGAACGAAATGTATTATGACCCTGTAATGGAACGACTACCTAAGGGGTATGTTCGTCATGACGATGAATTTAAAATCTATCAATTGGTAAGGAAATATCAAAATCCACTTTGGAATAATTTTGTTGCAACAGACCATTTTTTTGATGTGCATACCTTCTCATACAAGTTGATTGTGTTATCAAATAATACAATAATTTATCAAGAGAGACGAGATAACATAGAGGTTAATACTTTATCTTTTGAAAGGAACGGTATTCATTGGAAAATATTGATGTTTTGTAATGAAAAAGTTCGGTCAATAACAGAAATTTTAGAACATTTTAAAGCAACTTCGGAAACAGATATTAAAGATACAATAACTGCCCTATATAGTCAAGGGCTTCTTTATTATAGCATTTTCAGAGAAGAATGCGTAAGCATAATAAATACGAATAAAATAATTTAGGTATGAAAGAAATTAAGAAAATCTCGGTGCAGGAGTTGGATATTCTTGCCCAAGAAGCTGCTTCACTTAAAGGTGGACAGACCGTTAAGCCATTCACCAATGATGTCCAAACTAATAAGCATAGTATTGTTGCTCCTGCACCTTACAAAGGGGAACCCGGGGTACACGGTTCTTTCTATATTTAAAAAAGGTATAAGAATGGTTAAACAAAACGACAAGAATAGTCTCGGCCATTTTGCATATTAAACTCACTGCAGTTTAAAGTTATGACAGGGCTATTCTTGTATCTATTTAAATGGTAATATGAGACATCTTCGTTTGTTATTTCTTTTAATATTAGTTTTTGTTGGTATCAAAATGTGTGCAAGTAACAACTGTGATACAATACCAACTCAACAACTTAATGAGATTATCATCAAAAGCAATAAGCCTCATATAAAAGATGAAAATGGCATTTTAGTTGTGAACTTAACTGAAATTGTCAAAGATAAACCTGTAAGCAATATATTGGAGGCTCTTGGATATATGCCTGGTGTCACAAATAATAATGGCATGATTTGGCTGACAGGAGCGTCTAATGTCACAATTATTGTTAACGGAGAATTGACAAATATGCCATTGCAAAATCTTTATCAGTTGCTCTATACAACACCTGTTGACCGTTTAAAGAATGTTGAAATTATGTATTCTGCTCCTGCAAAGTATCATGTCAATGGAGCAGTTATTAATGTTGTTTTAAATTCACCAAAGCCACTTGATGGATTACAAGGGCAACTTCGCACAGGTTATAATCAGGCTCATTATTGTTCTTATGGTGGAGCTTTGTCTGCTACATATGCCATTAAGGATTGGACATTTGACCTTAATTATGGTCTGTCAAGAACTAAATCTTGGGGACACGAACATACATTTTCTAACCATCTACTTAACGGAACATATACAATGATAGAAGATGATATGCACCGAATTGGAAATAACTGGGCGAATACTATATACACATCAATGGGGTGGAAATCATTAAAATTGACCTATAATGGGCAAATTGTATCTGATTCAAAAATAAGAAGTTTATATGTAGGCTCCCTTGGTCGCTTTAACAATAACTACAATTTTGAGTCACCAATAAATTATCACAACATAGCATTAAGATACGAAACTCCTATTGGTATGACAGTCGGAGGTGATTATACCTATTATAATGAAAATAGGGAACAATTCCTTTCTCAAAATTTTACAGACTTGTTAAATTCGACAAATAGTCAGATTATTAATCGCTTTCATCTTTATGTGGACCAAGAGCATCTGTTGAAAAAATGGAAACTAAATTATGGCGTTGAATACCAGCGCTCAATTGACCATAGTTTACAGGTATATCAATCTGTAGAAATGGGTAAATTCAAGAACACACTAAATGAAGATGTAGTCAGTGTATATGTTGGCACGGAGCGTTCTTTTGATTGGGGACTGTCATTCAATATTTCGAGCAAAGGTGAATTTTGCCACAATAATTATCAGAACAACTGGAGCTTTATTCCGCAACTTGGTGTTACATATCACAAGAATCCCAAAAGTATATTCCAAGTCAATCTTAGTTCACAACGTATATATCCATTATATTGGGAACTTCATGGTGGAACAAATTATATAAACAATTATATTGTGTCCATAGGAAATACATCTCTCCTGCCATATGTCAACTATTCTACACAGTTTAATTACATTTTTAAACAGAAATATGTAGCTACGCTGTATTTCCAATATGATGACAAAGCAACAGTTTGGTTGCCATACCAGTCTCCGAATACGCAGAATCTAATCTACCAGACTATAAATATGAATTACAAACGTTTGGTAGGTATCAATCTACACTGCCCATTCAATATTGGGGATGTTTGGAATGTAACAACCACTGCCAATTTTTTTAATCAGAGAGAAAAAGCAAGCCATTTCCATGATATAAGTTTCGATAACGATAAATGGATTTTCTATGGCAAGTTTAATAGTTCTTTAAAATTTAGCAAAAATAGTCCCATTTCATTGAGCGTAGATTTTTCATACATATCACCTTCATTACAAGGGATTGCAAACATGTCAAGTATGTGGAAGGCTGATGCGGGAGCTAAATGGCTATTCGGTAGAAAGCTTTGCTGTGAACTTGATTTGAAAGTCGATGATATATTTAATCAGTGGTCACCAACAATGACCATCAACGACAAAGGGCAAGATTACAAAATGAAGGTATTTGATATGACTAGTAATCTTAAGCTGACTTTTATTTGGCGTTTCAATGGCTTTAAGCCTAAGGATTATAGCATTGACACATCACGCTTTGGAACGGGCAAATAGAATATTTTTCACTTGTAAATCGTTTAATTATGAGATATATAGAAATTATTTTTACTTTTTTTGTAGCAATTAGTTGTCATGCACAGTCGGAAGATAGAAAAATCATTTTGATGCGAGAGAATAATATTCCTACTCAAGAATTCCATAATGAACAGATAGATAGTCTCTATAACAATTATAGTATTAATACCTATAGTCCAAAATTGTGGTCCATAGCCCCAATTCATCCATTAGTATTATTATCTTATTGTAGAATCCCTATATATAGTAGTTCGTCTGCCGAACAGGGAATAATATATCAAGGTCATGACATGACATTGTCAGGGATGGTTGCAGTTACTGCATATCCTGGTATGATGAATAAAGAAGAGGGGATGTTAGGATTTTCTTTCAGAAAAGAAAAACTACATTTTCAAGTATCTGGTATAGTAAACAAATATGGTTATTATAACAGTTTGCTTAGACAGTTAGGTATCTTCGGGCAATTAACTTATCAACTTTCGTCTCCGTTTTCATTTACAGCATTTGCATATTACTATGGTAATAATGTTATGCCATTAATGCCAAATGGGGATTTTATGACACCCTCTATGCTTGGCTATTATGAAGTTTCTAGGTTTGGCGGTTATATTAACTATAACCCATCAGAGCATTTTGGAATACAGATGGGAGGACAAGTCGTTGAACGAATGGGACCCAAAAACCATTATGAAATGGAACCAATTGTTACGCCATACATAAATGTAGGACATGGAAAGAAGAAAATAGGAATAGGACTACCTGTGGGACAAATAATATATGGCATATTTGGAAAGTAAGATTCTAACCAATTGAGGTTGTCAGATAGTGTCTTATAGGATAAATGTTTCCAATGAACATCTAGCCGAATAAGAAAAGCTGCATTTATAAATGTTACCTTGTATCATATATTGAGAAATGAGTCTTCTGTTTTATAAGCAACATGACTCCATGCAATGTGGCGTAGCTTGCTTGCAAATGATATGTAAATATTTAGGCAGAGAGTATACGGTGGACTCTCTGTCGAAACTTTGTTTTGCCACAACTGAAGGGGTTTCTCTGCTAGGTATCAATGAGGCTGCAAATACTCTTGGGCTGCATACTGTATGTGCGAGAGCAACTACTGATATGCTAAGTAATGAACCACTACCATGCATCCTTTATTGGAATCAAAATCATTTCGTTGTCCTATATAAGGTTAAAAGGAAAAAGAAATTCTATGTGGCTGACCCTGGAAAAGGATTGGTAACTTATAGCTTAAATGAGTTCAAACAACATTGGATAAGCACCAGTTCCAATGGTGAAGACAAGGGCATTGCTATGTTTCTGGAAACAACTCCTGCATTCTTTACCTATAATATGGAGTGCGAAGAGAATGTCAAAGAAAAAAGATCTTTTCGGTTTCTCTTTGGGTATGTGAAGAAATACCGCAAGTATTTCGGACAAATCATCTTGGGATTAGTGATTGGAAGCCTTTTGCTACTTGTTTTGCCTTTCCTTACCCAATCTATAGTTGATGTTGGCATCAAGAATCAAAACATAGGGTTTGTTTGGCTTATCCTGTTGGGGCAGTTGATTCTCACTATCAGCCGAACGGCTATCGACTTTATCCGTAGGTGGTTGCTGCTTCACATTTCGCTGCGCATCAACATTTCGCTAGTGAGCAACTTCTTCATTAAGCTTTTGAAATTGCCAATGTCTTTCTTTGATACGAAACTCATGGGCGACTTGATGCAGAGAATGAACGACCATAGCCGTGTGAACAACTTCCTCACGCAGCAGACGCTCAACATCACCTTTGCCATGCTCACCTTCGTGGTGTTCTCCGTAGTGCTGTTCTTCTACAACAAGTTGGTGTTTGCCATCTTTCTGTTGGGAAGCATCCTCTATGGAGGCTGGATGACATTGTTCTTGAAGCGGAGAAAGGTGCTCGACTATGAACTGTTCGAGCAACAAGCCATCAACAACAACAAGACCTACGAATTTATCACCTCCATGCAGGAAATCAAGTTGCAGGATTGTGAGCAGCGTAGAAGATGGGAATGGGAGGACACGCAAGCAGACTTGTTCGGTGTGCAGATGAAATCGCTCAAGCTCCAACAAACTCAGGAGGCAGGAAGCATCTTCATCAATGAGGTGAAGAACATCATCATCACGGTAGTGGCTGCAACAGCCGTGATTCATGGACAAATGACACTCGGTATGATGCTTGCCGTACAATACATCATCGGACAACTCAACTCACCAGTGGAGCAACTGATGAACTTCTTCTATTCTCTGCAAGATGTGAAGATTAGCTTGGAGCGTATCAACGAGATTCACCAAATGGATGATGAGAACGGAAAGGAAGGTTTGCAAACTTCCATTGAGGACAAGAATGATGGCATTGACATCAAGACCATCATGTTCAAGTACGACCCACATGCTTTGCGCAAGACCATAGATGATGTGAACATTCACATTCCGCAAGGTAAGGTAACAGCCATCGTTGGCGCATCTGGCAGTGGAAAGACCACCCTCATCCGTTTGATGCTTGGTTACTATCCTGTCTTGGAGGGAAAAATCAACATTGGAAATACAGACATTAACAAACTCAACAAAAAGTGGTGGCGCAGACAATGTGGTGTTGTCATGCAGGATGGTGTTATCTTCTCGGAGAGTATCGCACGAAACATTGCTGTTGACGATGGCGACATAGATAAGAAGCGATTGTTGAAAGCTGCTGAGATAGCTTGCATCAAGGATTACGTGATGGCTTTGCCTCTGAAATTCAACACCAAGATTGGGCGTGATGGCGTGGGACTTAGCCAAGGACAGAAACAGCGCATCTTGATAGCGAGGGCGGTGTATAAGAATCCTGACTACATCTTCCTTGACGAGGCAACCAACTCGCTCGATGCCAACAATGAGAGAAGCATTGTGGAGAACTTGGATAAATTCTATAAGGGTAAGACTGTTGTGATTGTGGCTCATCGCCTAAGCACGGTGAAGAATGCCGACCAAATCGTGGTCATCGATCATGGAAAAGTGGTTGAGGTAGGCAATCATGAGTCTTTGACCGCCAAGCGAGGGGCATACTATAACCTTGTGAAGAATCAGTTGGAATTGGGAAACTAAAATGTTTTTGACATGGAACAGAAAGAAAAAGAATCAGATAATATCGAGTTGAGAAGCGAGAAGGTGAGGAACGTAATAGGTAAAGTTCCTCCTCGCCTCGTCAGCTTGGGGACAGTTATCATTACCATAATAGTCCTCGCTCTCGCAGTTGCTTTCTACAAGATACCTTATCCTATATCCATAGAGGCTAATGGTGAGGTCATCAATCAAAGAATAGTGCAAGTGTTTGTACCATATAAGTATTTGCATCTTTTCGATGAGCCAAGGACAGCTCATGTTTCTTTCGAGGGCAACGACAATGCATCTTATAACTGCAACATCATAAGCCATAATGCCAAGCTCATACATAGGGAAGATGGTAACTATTTTATGGCTATAGCCACAGTGAGTACACAGGGACAAAAGTCCCCTGTGTTGCAAAAGTACATGAAAGCCGATGTCAGAATCATCGTCAGCAACAAAACGTTATGGCAGCAGGTATTCGGATAAGCTATATCCGAATACTGCTGTTTGTTTTTGGATACATATTGTTGGTAAGCATCAGATTTAACTCAAAAAGTTCTAAATTCCGTAAATTTCTCCTTGCTAGTTATGGGATATTTAGAAAATTGTCGTATCTTTGTCCCCGAATTGAGGCGTTCTTTGCATATTGCAAAATACAGAAACGAGCAGAAGTCCGCTCGTTTCCATATTGTTACCTATATAAAATAGGCAAACGCCCAACTTCTTGATTTTCAATCAAAGTCCAATTTAGAGCGAGTTACAAACATTAAGAGATGATGTATGACAAAAAACGGGAATACATTCAGGCTAGGAGGGATGAAGAACTGGATGGAATTGGTAATTTGATGCAGTTATACAAATTTAACGGAAGAGATGTAATGGCTTTGGATAATAATGTGTACTTTTGTACTAGAATAATGATGAATTAAAACATATATAAAACAAAAGATATAGGAACGGATGAAAATGTTAGATTTTAAGGTAAAAAGATTTGTTAGTATTATATTTCATTTGATTTTAGCTCAAATCTGTTTAGCTCAGACTGGTATCGCTAACCAAAATTTTGGAAAGGATACTCTGCAATTAAGGGAGGTTGTTGTTAGAGCAACCCGCCCTTTGGCAAAGTTGAACAGCGAAGGCTTTGTGACAGAAGTCAAAGGTACCGTTTTGGAAAAACTTGGTTTTGCAAAAGACATTATGGGTATGTTGCCTGGTGTACTGAATAATAATGGTTCCATTGAAGTTTTTGGCAAGGGAAAACCAGTCTTCTATATCAATGGACATATTGTCCGCAATAATATAGAAGTTGAGCAATTGAAGGCTAACCAAATAGATAAGATAACAGTTATAGCGAATCCAAGTTCACGTTATGCTTCAACCGTAGGTTCCATCATAAAGATAACAACCATTAAAAAGGTTGGGGATGGTTTCTCCTTTGATAACATTGCTACTTTTGGTTGTCGTAATTATATGTATGGCAAAGACAATTTGGACTTGAACTATAGAATTGACAATTTGGATGTTTTTGGAACGTTGGGATTTGAGAAAGGCAAGAATACGAACTCTAGCAAAAATGTTCAGAATTCATGGCTCTCGTCACATCATCAGCAGAATACGACTATGAAATCGACACAGCACTCAAACTTGATTGATGGTAAATGGGGATTTGATTTTTCCTCGTCTCCAAAACTCTCATTTGGCGCATTTTACCAAGTATCTTATGCTCCAACAAAGACCAATTCGAGCATTATGTCATCATTATATTCTGATGATGTAATTGAAAGTGAAACTTCTGCATACAAGGATATCAAATTAAGAGATTTGGAACATTTGTTAGATGGATATTGCCATGGGGTTTGGGGAAAATGGAATTTGGAAATGACTTTTGATTTAATGTGGAAAAAAACACGTGAAAATCAAAACGTTATAGAGCAAACCGGCATCAATCAGGATTTCGGAATAAAAGATGTTGGGCATGCTAGGTTAATGGCAACGGAATTATATGCGTCACACCCATTTCTTAAAGGTAATTTTAGCTTTGGAGTAGATTTCACCAATAGTAGCCGTGAGGAAAATTCAGAAAGTGAAAATAGCATTATGGCAGGCGAGAACAATAAAATACAGGAGCTGAATATGGCATATTACGTTGAAACTATGCAGCATTTAGGCAATGTAACATTCCGTATCGGTGGCAGGTATGAGCATGTGAACAGTGAATATTTTATAGGTGGCAGAAAAAATCACGAACAGTCACATGTTTATGATAAGTTTTTCCCGACTGCTTCATTGTCTCTGCCCATTGGAAAAACTATGGTGCAGCTGAGCTATTCTAAGCAATGCTATCGTCCATTGTACTCTCAGTTGAGCAACACGGTTCACTATGTTAACAAATATCTCTATCAAAGTGGAAATCCGTATTTGCAACCATCCTATAGCGACAACATCTCTTTAAATTTGAGGTATCGCTGGCTGGCATTAACTGCTAATTATAAAAAGGTGCAAAACCAAATAATAACATCATATACATATTATGATGATGCGAAGACTATTGCTTTGCTCAAAAAGGAAAATTCTAGAAACAGTCTGTCTAACTTACAGATAATGGCTTCTTTTATGCCCGGATTCCTTTGGAAATGCTATTATCCCGTATTGGCATGTGGTGTTGTCTCGCAATTTTACAAGATTGATTACAGAGGAGATATAAAGCACGTGGACAATCCTTTGGTTGTAGTTAAGTTCAATAATATTTTCAAATTCCATAACAACTATATGGCGACAGTAAATTACAGTTGGCGTAGTGAGGGAAATAGTGAGAATATTAAGATGGGGAGTGTTGGACAGATAAATCTTTCTTTGGCTAAGGACTTATCTGAAAAATGGAATGTCAAGTTGTCTGCAAATGACATCTTTAATACTGCCCGCAAAAATACTTTTACCATTTTCAGCGGAATGAATAATGTCTATATTGAAAAGGCTGCGATTGTAAGGGCAGTGGAATGTATCGTAAGATATAAGTTTAATACAGTTAAAACAAAATATAAAGGTAAAGGGGCAGGGAAAAAGGAAATGGATAGATTGTAACTGTTTAAACTCTATCCTTTCTGGGATATGCTTATCGATTGTTTGTCGTAGTTCATATACCCTTATAAATGCAGCTTTATGCTTCAATTTAACAGGATTTTTCCCTCCGTTTCTTTGCCATTTCCATCTTTTTCCTTAATTTTGCAGCGGAAACTCTATAATAGATATTTGTAATGGCAATAAGAATGAAGATGAAACAGGAAAAGATGAGAAAGATAGGCATCGCTTCGGTTCTGGGCTTGGTGGTGCTCGTGGTGCTGGGACTGTATGGCGCCAGCAACTATATGCTCAATTATTCGCTCAACTATCCGAAGGATGAGAGAATGACGTCTGAGCACTGGAAGAACAGAATGAAGAAAGAGTGCCCCTGGATGATTGGCTGGATGGACTCTGTGTATCAGCACCATTGCGTGAGGGATACCTTTGTCGTGATGCCGTCTGGCTACAAGGCCCATGCCATCTATCTCTATGCACCGAAGACTACGGAAAAGACTGCCGTGGTGGTGCATGGCTATCAAGTGCGCTCCGAGGGAATGCTGCACATTGCCTATCTCTATAATCACGATATGGGGTATAATGTGCTCCTGCCAGATCTGTATGGACATGGAGAGAGCGAGGGCGACCATATCCAGATGGGATGGAAGGATAGATGGGATGTGATCAGGTGGTCGGAAATCGCCAATGAGATTTTTAGAGTGAAGGGTGAAGGACAGAGAGTGAAGGGTGAAGAACGAAGAGCGAAGAATACCCGTCAGGTGATTCATGGTATTTCGATGGGTGCGGCAACCACGATGGCAGTATCGGGAGAGAAGACACCCGATTACGTGAAGTGCTTTGTGGAGGACTGCGGCTATACCAGCGTATGGGATGAGTTTTCCGCTCAGCTCAAAGACCAGTTTGGCTTGCCTGCCTTCCCGCTGATGAATACCACTTCCGCCCTTTGCCAGTATCGCTACGGCTGGTCTTTTGCCGAGGCGCAGCAGATAGAACAGGTTCGCAAGAGCACCAAACCGATGCTCTTTATCCATGGCGATAAGGATGCCTTCGTGCCCTACGCCATGCTTCATCCGCTTTACGAGGCAAAGACGAAGGGCAGAAAAGCCATCTTCATCGCCAAAGGCTCCGTTCATGCTATGGCATATCGCGATCATCACGAGGAATATACCCGCATCGTGAAAGACTTTGTTTCGAAAGAGGAATAGGCTATTCTCCGATATGTTGTCCCACCACATACCCCGTGGTCCAGGCGGCCTGCAGATTGAAGCCGCCGGTGATGGCATCGATGTCGAGCACTTCGCCGGCAAAGAAGAGGTGAGGGCACACCTTACTCTCCAGGGTATGCAGGTCGATGTTGTTGAGGCTGATGCCGCCGCAGGTAACAAACTCCTCCTTGAAGGCTCCCTTGCCGTTCACCTGATAGAGGTCGTTGGTGAGGGCTTCTATCAGCAGGTTGCAAGCCTTCTTTCCCATTTCGCTCCATTTCTTCTCGGGCGCATATCCCATCTTCTGAATCAGGAAGAGCCAGAGGCGGGATGGGAGATTGTAAGGGCGGATGCTTGCCAGCTGCTTCTGTGGGTTGGCGATGATGATGCCCTGGATGTTCTCTTCCACCAGCGAGCGGTTGCTCTCGTGTACCCAGTTTACGGAAATCTTAATCTGATAGTTGTTCTCGTGCAGATAGCGGGCTGCATGGGATGAGAGCTTCAGTACGGCAGGACCGCTCATGCCCCAATGGGTGATGAGGAGCGGACCCTCAGCCTTCAGCTTGGTGCCCGGAATGCTGGTATATACCGGCTCAACCACCGTGCCCATCAGATTCTTGAAAGCCTTGTCGGCAATGTTGAAGGTGAAGAGCGATGGGATAGGCTGCTCTATCGTATGTCCCAGGTCTGAGAGATGCTTGAAGCTTTCCTGCTTCGGATGACCGCCTGTGGTAATGGCTACCCGGTGGAAGGCAATCTGCCTGATTTCGGAAACGGGATGAGAGGCAGAAGATGCACCCGATAGATTTCCCTTTTCTTTTGAAACCTTGAAATCCAGGAGCAGGCGCTCATCCTCCAGTTCGGTGATGGCGGTGAGCTGGTGGTTGCATTGTATCTTCACGCCCAGTCGCTTGGCGGTATTCACCAGACAGTCGATGATGCTGTGCGAATCCTGCGATTGCGGAAACACGCACTGGTCTTCCTGCGTAACCAGTGGCACGCCGTTCTCCTCAAACCAGTCGAAGGCATGCTGGTAGTCGAATCTCTTGAAGAGTCGCTTCATCAGTTTATGTCCGCGAGGGTACGCCTGTTTCAGGTCAGAAATCTCGTCAAAGGAATTGGTAAGATTACATCTTCCTCCTCCCGTGATTTCCACCTTGGCGAGAACCTTCGAATTCTTCTCGAAAATCGTGATGTCGGCGTGAGGGAAGTTGCGCTTGGCCTCTATCGCCGCAAAGAATCCTGCGGCACCCCCACCAATAATTGCAATATGTAGTGATTGTGGCATATCGTATTTTTTGGATGATTAGGGTGCAAAGGTAGCATAAAAAGAAGACATGGCAAAATAAAACAACTGATTTTTAAGATAAAAAAGATTGATGCCGGAATTATTCTTTCAAAAACTTGGCTATTTCATTTTTTCTTTGTAATTTAGCGGCGCAAAAAATAAAGCTGGTGAGAATCGGCTGAATTGCAACGAACAATTCATTCATTAAAGACAAATCAGAATATGAAACAATCAATAGTATTGACTCTGGGGTTGGCTTGTGGAACATTCCTGAATGTGAATGCCCACGTTCCAGCAGAGAAGGGAGCGGCACTGTCCGTATCCCAGCAGATTCCTTTGGATTCCATCCAACTGAGTGATCCATGTATCCTGGCAGATAAGGCTACTCATACTTATTATATGACGGGTACAGGCGGCATGATGTGGACCAGTAAGGATTTGAAGTATTGGGAAGGACCGAAGAAGGTGGCAGAGATTGATCCTCAGTCGTGGATGGGATCGAAACCTGCAATCTGGGCGGCAGAACTGCATCAGTATCAAGGAAAATACTATTATTTTGCAACCTTTACCAATCCAGCTGTCATTATAGACGAGGTGAAGGGCAACAAGATAGAGCGTCGTGCCTGCCAGGTTCTGGTGAGTGATCAGGCAGCAGGACCTTATCGCCCATTTGGTGATGCTACCTATCTGCCTGCTAATCAGCCTACACTTGATGGCACATTCTGGATTGATAAGGATGGCAAACCTTATATGGTATATTGCGGTGAATGGCTGCAGAATTGGAATGGTACGATTGAGAAGATAAGATTGAAGTCTGACTTAAGTGGTACCATCGGCAAGGGCAAGATCCTGTTCCGTGCTTCTGACAGTCCTTGGAGTAAGGAGAAAAATGAAAAGGGCGAGATTGTTCCCAACAAGGTGACGGATGGTCCTTGGCTCTTCCGTACCAAGACGGGAAAACTGGGTATGCTCTGGACTTCATGGGTATATAATGTTTATACCCAGGGTGTTGCTTATTCCAAGAGTGGAACCCTGGATGGTCCGTGGATTCAGGAGAAGGAACCTATAACTCCTCCTAACTTCGGTCATAGTATGCTGTTTCAAACTTTTGAGGGGCAGTGGCTGATGTCTGTACACAGTCATTATGTGGATAGTCAGGGCAGATATATCCGTGTACCTCATCTCTTCAAGGTAAACCTGGATGGAGATAAGCTCAAAGTGGAAGGTGAATATAAAACAAAATAGATTTATGGCAAAAAGAGAATATGTTGAGGCCAACAAGCGTTGGCTGGAGGAAAAGGCAAAGGAGGAGGGCGTTATGGCGCTGCCTCGTGGTATATATTATAAGGTGTTGAAGCAGGGCGACCCGAAGGGAGCACAGCCTAGCCGACGCAGCATCGTGACGGCCCATTACACCGGTTGGACCATCAATGGCAAGAAGTTTGATTCCAGCCGTGGCGGCACGCCATTCGCCATGCGATTGAGCGACCTGATAGATGGCTGGATTATTGCCATGCAGCAGATGCACGTGGGTGACCAGTGGGAACTTTACATCCCAGCCGAGATGGGCTACGGCAAGTTCTCGCAGCCGGGCATCCCAGGCGGCTCTACCCTGATATTCGAAGTAGAACTGCTGGGAGTGGGATAACCCGGATACTTGAAATTACAAAGATCATTAAGATTAGAGAGTCTTGTCCGGCTATAGTCGGTTCAATTCATCTTCCGCACTATTCAAGCCGTTGTATCTTCCCTTGCGCTTGTTGAATTTCCAGGTTACGGTCAACTTGTAGCTCCATAGCTTGTAATCCTCAGTCTGGGAGAAGTCAACGGCATGCTCGTGGGTTCGCTCCTTGAAGAGCTGCTGATGGAAGAGGTCGTTGGCACTGAAGGCAACCTGTAATCTGCCGTCCATCCACGATTTGTTGGCACCAAGACTCCAGTTCTGAGTGGGGCGGAACTTCGTTTTGCCCACTTGTCCTCCGTTGTCAAAACTGTAGGAGAGCGACAGCTGATAGTCGTTTGGTAGCGTGAAGTAATTGTCAAACGATGCATTCCAAGTTGCTCCGTTATAGCTGATTAGCTCTCCATAATCATTTGCGGAGAAGCGCTGGTAAGTGATGCTTGCATGGGCATTCGGACGCCAGCAGCCGAAGACGTGGCCCCAGTTGAGATATGCCATGTATTTCTGAATCTTGTTGAAGTTCATGAATGTACTCACGTATCTTACGGGCTTGTCTTCCGGCACCTCATGCACGTACATGATGGAGTGGTCGATACGGGTGTATCTCAGCATTCCCATGCAATCTTTCCACTGCACGGAGTAGGTCAGACGATAGGTGTTGACAGGCTGTAGCTTCGGATTGCTGATCTGATACTGAAAGCGCGAGGTATAGTAGATGTTCCCACTGAGCTGACTGAAAGAAGGTCGGGCGGTGGTAGTTCGGAAGCTGAGCGAGTGATGCCACGATGGTTCGTTGAGAGTGATACCGAACGATGGAAACCACTGGTCGTAATGGCGCTCCATATTGTCGGGAGATTCCTCCGACAGATTGGTGTATCGGGAGGTGAGATGCTCGTATCGGATGCCTGCCCACCAGCTCCATCTGCCAGCTTCACCCTGATATTGCAGGTAAGCAGCCGTCTTGGTATCGTGGTTTTTGTATTCCGTAGTTCCTAGCATATTGGCAGAACTTTCGGTTTTTCCCTTGCCTTCCATCAGGCTCCATTCGCCACCATAGTTGATGGAATGTTTATCAGAGATGAGTTGCTTGACTTCGATTCTTCCACTATAGATATCGTAGTTGGAATTAGAGCGGTTGAGGGTTTCCTGCATCTCGCTACCTTCTTTCTCCGTGATAGGCTGGCTGTCAGAATCCTTGTTTCTGGCATAGTCCAGATAAATCTGTGATGAGAGATGTTTCGACCATTTAGCCAGATGGAAGAGATTGATGTGGTGACTGCGCTGGTGTCCCCATTGCTGGCTCTCCGCATCAAAATACTTCATTTCGCCATCCGCATCAGAAAGCTTCATCTCGCTATTTGTATCTTCTCCTGCTGGGTTAGGATAGCGATAGTACTGCTGCTGTTTCTCGCTTCTGCCGCCATTCAGCCAAAGCCCTTCCCATTGTATTCCCACTTCGTGCTGCTTGCTGATTAACCAGTCGAAATTGAGTTCCGTAGCGTTATAATTTGTCTTGTTCTTGCCATGGCGGTCGGTTCCGAAGAGATATTCGCCATCTTTGGCTCTTACGAGCGCTTCCTGTGGCTGATGCACATTGTATCGGTTGTCTGTGTAGCCGTAAAATCCTGTGAGCGAAATCTTCTTCGTTACCCAACCCAGGGTCAATTCCTCGTGGTTGGTGTTCACCTCGCTCAATTTATCATACACCTGCATCTTGCCGAATATACCCTCGTCTGTTCTTCTCGTCAGGATTCTCAGTACGGCTCCCGTCGTTGCATCATATTTTGCACCAGGAGTGGTAATGAGTTCTATTTCATCTATCAGCTTCACATCGAGATGAGCGAGTTCGGCTGAAGTCGCCTTCTTGTCGTTGAGATAGATGATGGGTGCTCCCAGCCCGTTTACTTCCAGAGTTCCATCGGAGGTTTGTTTCATGCCGGGGATGTGCTTCAATACATCATCCAGCGTTGGCTCCTTTGCCAAAGGAGTATTACGGACACGGGTAACCAGGGCATCGTTTCTCATCTTGTACATCGGGCGATGACCTGTTACGGTTACGGCTTGAATCTCGGCCTCCTTATCAGCTTTTGTCTCAGCCTCCTTATCAGCTTTGATCGAATCTTTTTCCGTCTGTACCGAGTCTGCGGAAACTCCGGATGTCGGGATTTTCCCATTTTGTGCTGTTACACAGGTGGCGGTGGCTAGCATCGCGCATAAAACTGTTTCTTTCTTCATATTCTTCCTTGTTTTTTGTTTTCGTCTGCAAAGGAACAGCTTTTCGGGCTCAAAATCGCAAATAATCATTACTGAAACATTACACTGGCAAAATAATCTTGCTTCACCTTATTATATATAGTGAAATCTTCGTACCTTTGCATCGAAAAAAGAAAAATGATATGAATAGAAGAATCAAACAAGTCTGGCTGCTCGCCATCCTTTCCTCTTTCCTGCTGATAGGCTTGCAGACCTATTGGCTCTACAATAGCGTAACCTATTCGATGGGAGAGATGGGGAAGAAAAACGCCGAAAAGGCGGAACAGGCAATAGTCACTTATCAGACAAATATCGGAGAGGCGGTAAAAGAAAAATCACATATCGGTTATGTCGTCACGGCATATTTTTCAGACTACAAGCGTCCCGTTACAACGGTTTGCTCTCCGCTGGATACGGATACAATCATAGGTGGAGTGGTGTATAGCAAGCCGGGATTCAGCAACGTGATGCAGAAGAGAGATACTTTCGATTTGCGTGAGACGGATTCCAACAATTCTTTTGATTGCCTGAGTACTTACATCACTTACCAGCTTACCCGCTTTGACAAGGCGCATTTTGACCGTTTCATCAGTAGGAAACTGGGCAATGATTTCATCGGGGCAGAGATGAAGACGGGAAAGCATCGTCTGTGGCAGACAAGAATCGTAGAGCCTCCTACCTTGTTTCATCACGAAATGCTGGTGGAAGTGCCTTTCAATCCTATCCAGTATCAGTCGATGCAGATGAGAATGCAGGTGCCGATGCTGCCCATCCTGAAGGGAATGATGTGGCAGATGATAGGAAGTCTGCTGGTTACCATCATGCTTCTCCTGAGCATAGCTTATCTCATCAAGGTGATGCTCCTGCAGAAAAAGGTGGATAAGATGCGAAGCGACTTCGTGCATACGATGATTCACGAGTTGAAGCGCCCCGTGCAGACACTGAAGATGTGTGTATCTGTATTCTCTGCTCAAAAGACAGATGAGAAGAATGAGAATGCCCTTATCATGGAGACCGTAAGAGAGGAGAGCGATAACCTGACCGCCTATCTCGCCAAACTCCGTGAAGTAATCAGGGCAGAGGAACATATCCCGCTCCAGATAACTTCTTTCGATATCCATGCCGCCTTGCAGAATCTGGTGGCTGTGTATCGAAAGAACAGGCAGAAGGAGGTGAATGTTTCGCTAGATTACCAACGCACTTCCGACCGGATGATGGGAGATAGAGACCTGCTTCTGAATGTGGTCAGCAATCTGATGGAGAACTCGGTGAAGTATTCCGGCGACATTGTCAATATCCATGTTGCCTGCCGAGATACCGGGAAGGGTGAAGTCATGATTTCTGTATCTGATAATGGTATCGGAATTTCGCCCGACGAGCAGCAGAGAGTCTGGACGAAGTTCTATCGCAGCAATGCTTACCCGGATATGATGCAGCCAGGCATCGGCTTGGGTTTGAGTTTTGTGGATATGATTGTGAAGGCCCATGGGGGTAGAAAAATGATGCAGAGCGAAGTGAGCAAGGGAACCAGAATTTCAATCGTCATCCCGCAGCACTCCTGATGCATCCGGTTTAACGCTATAAAGAACAGAAAAAATGATCAAGATATTATTTGCAGACGATGACTTGAAGTATTCCATGTTGCTGAAGAGTTTCCTGCAGCAGCATGGCTACGATGTGACTTATGCCGGCAATGGCAAGAAGGCATGGGAGCAGTTCCCGGAGGTGAAGCCCGACCTGGTATTGCTCGACATCAATATGCCGGAGATGGATGGCTATGAGGTGGCTGAGCGCATCAGAGCCATTGACCCGAAGGTGCTTATCTTCTTCCTCACCGACCGTACGGAGAAGAACGATCGACTGAAAGGTTTCTCCCTGAAGGCAAACGATTATCTTGCCAAACCCTTCTATCCGGAAGAGTTGCTGGCAAGAATAGAGGAGCGGTTCTCCATGAATGAGAGTGAGATGATAGAAGAGGAGGTGTATCATTTCGGAGAAACCACCTTCTGCTATAACAACAATGAGCTTCGTACCCGTTCCTCTCGTGTGCTCATTACCAGCCGACAAGCCGACATCCTCCGTCTGCTGGCGAAGAATATCGGCAATGTAGTAAGCAAGGAGATGATACAGGAGGCGGTGTGGGGTACCGTAAGCTATGCCAACTCCCTCGCTGTGAATGTGCAGATGACGTATCTCCGCCATGCTCTTCAGCATGATGTGACCGTTAAGATTGAGTCGCTGAAGAAAAAGGGATACGTTTTGTCTGTTATTTCTCCAGAGTAACGATGATGTAGCTTCTGCCATCCTCTTTCAGACCTCTTTCCTGAATGGCTTTGGTGCCCTCTTTCAAGACCTCGATGGCTTTGATTTTGCTGGGAGAAATCTTGTAGAATTCCTCTTTAGTCAGTTCCTGCTCTCTGCCCTTGATCAGATAGTGAGGGTCTGGCTTGGGGGCAGGAGGTGTGGTAGTGGTGATGATATGAATCTCTGTCACATCTCTTTTGGGTGCCGGCAGGACGTTGGTGTTTATCTGGTAATTCTTGATGGTTTTACCGATGAGTTCCTTGCCGGTGAAGTTTGGAATGTGCTCGCCGTCGATGCTGTAGATACGCAGGGTATCTGCCTTGGATGCCATACTGCTGGTTATGCCCAGCAGGGCAAATGCAATGGTGAAAATATACTTTTTCATAAGCGTGAAATGTTTATAATTCAGCGTGAAATGTTTTATTATTCGTTTAACTGTGCCAAAGGAAGCAGCTGATAGCTACCATCTTGCGTTCCTGCGATATTGATGGTGTAATGCTGCATGTTGCCGTCGTTGTCCAGGGTTGAGATAACGATGTTATCGCCTTGGCGGTTGATGGTAAGCTGCTCGGCAGAAGGCAGGGCGGCAGAGGCTACTTCATAAATCTGATTGAAATCTTCATGAATGCTTCTTTCTGTTTCAGATGAAGTCTTCCCGGCATTGCCGGAAGTTTTCTCCTTATTGTCAGAAGAGGTCTCTTCTGTATTTCTTGCAGTCTTCCCAGCATGCTTCTCGCTTCTTTCTGCGATATCCTTTCTTTTGGTAAGGGCAATCTTGTTTGACTTCATTTCCTGCGGAGTCACGATATCCTGGGTTGCAGCCAGGAAGAGGGAGTCGGCACGTTCCATCTTTTCGTATGCATTCAGGTTCCCGTCTTCATCCTCGGAAGATGGCTGCGAGCGAACCACCTGCTCTGTAGGAACCAGGTTGGCGAAACCAGGTTGTTGTTCAGAAGAGGATGAGAAATAATTCTTGATAGGGAAGAGCAGGAAGATGAGTCCTGCCAGCATCGCCGTAGCGAGAAGAATGGCTGAGAGGCGTACCCATCTTGTTTCGTGCTTCTTAGAAACAGGTTGAAGAATATTCGGAGTATAGTTCTCCATTCCCAGCATCAGGTTTCTGATGTCGAGATCCTCATCCGTTAAATCCTTATTCTCGCAATGGCGATAGAAATCAGCCAATGCCTGTTCTTCCTCCACGCTGGTATCAGCATCGAGGTAGCGCTCTATCAGCTCGTGGCGATAGGTTATATCTTTTAGTTTCTTCATTTCTTTCATTTTTAGAGTTTATGACTTTATCATTTTCAGCAATGATCTTCTTGCTGCAGAAATCATCGTCTTGGTGCTCGTCTTGTTGGCTCCGCAGATTTCGGCAATCTCATCGAGGCTCTTTCCCTCGCTTCTCAATAGCAGCATTCTTCTCTGCGTATCCGGAAGCCTGTCCATCGCCCTGTTGAGTCGTCTTTGCGTATCTTCGCCGATGATGGTCTGGTCGGTACGCTCGGTTGCCGTACAGATTTCTGCAGGATGCTTCATCTGTTCCAGCGATGCCGTCTGGGCTTTGTTGCGTCTCAGATGGTCGATGCAGAGATTCCTGGCTATCGTCATACCTAAGGCCTCGATGCTCTGGTATTCAGAGAGCCTTTCGCGCATCTTCCAGAGCTTCACCAGGGTTTCCTGCACGATGTCGTCGGCTTCTTCGGCAAGGGTTCCTGCCGAGAGATAGCGTTGACAATGTGCCGTCAACCTGGGGCGCATTTCCTGGGCGATATGTTCAAATTCTGTTTCTTCCATTTGTTCCTTTTTATGTGTATGACGCAAGAAGAGGCGAAAGGTAAACAAAAAAATGCTACCTTCGCACATTTCCGTGCAAAGATAGCATAAAAATTTGAGATATAGACATATCTTTTATCTTATTTGTGGATGAAGTGGTTTATTCCTCTGTTTTTGCCATCATTACAATGATATTACAGGTGTAGAAAATCAGTGATGTAACAGTTTTGTAATACTTATGTTTTACGGTAGAAATATCTTCTCCTTACCTTTGCAGTCGAAATGAAGAAGATGTCTTTCCGCATCATCGGAAAAGATTTCATTCGGAATAAAGAAAATCAGATTTACGTGTATATATAATAAGGTAAGAAATGAAGAAGAAAACGTATTTGTTGATGGCACTCACGATGGTGTCGATGGGAATGAATGCCCAGAATTCTGGAAACAGCTCTTTGGAGAAGGGCATCGGGGAATTCATCAAGACAATGAAAATTGGTGGAACCATCCGCTCTAAGTATGAGTACCAGACCGAAGAGGGGGAGGGACGATTCGAGGTGCGTACAGCCCGCATCAACGTGACTGGCAATGTAACACCTCAGGTAAGCTATAAGGCGGAAATCGACCTCTGCGACGAGGGTAAGATTAAGATGCTCGATGCCTATACACGCATCAAGCCTTGGAAGACCCTGCAGTTCACCATCGGTCAGGAGCGTGTGCCATTCACCATTGATGCTCACCGTTCTCCTCATCAGCAGTACTTCGCCAACCGTTCGTTCATCGCCAAGCAGGTGGGTAACGTGCGCGATGTGGGTGCTGAAATAGGATACACCTGGAATGTTGGCTTCCCTATCGTGGTGAATGCCGGTATCTTCAACGGTTCGGGCTTGACCAACCAGAAGGATTACTGGACCAAGGGTGTTAACTATTCTGCCAAGGCTCAGTTCCTCTTTCCGAATGTGAATCTGGTGTTGAGTACCCAGAAGATCAAGCCATCTGATATTACGGTAACGATGTATGATGGTGGTATCACCTTCCATAAGGGCGGTTTCATTGCTGAGGCTGAGTATCTTTACAAGCATTACAGCAAGGATGCCTTCCACGATGTGCATGCGTTCGATGGTTTCGTATGCTATGACATTCCGGTCATCAATCAGAAGAGCATCATCAGGAAGGTTTCGCCATTGGCAAGATATGATTTCATGAGCGACCACAGCGATGGTACCCGATATGGCGGTTCTGATACTGAGCTTGGTGCCTTGAAGATAAACGATTACAAGCGCCATCGTGTAACTGGCGGAGTAACCCTGAGCCTTGCCAAGCCATTCATCTCGGATATCCGTATCAACTACGAGAAGTATTTCTATCGCAAGGGTGGTGTAGCTAAGACTTCAGAAAAGGATAAGATTGTTGTGGAGTTCATGACTAAATTTTAGTCATGATAAAACTTGTTTTTGGATGTAATAAGCGAGGGTGTGTCATAAGCCACATCCCATACGCCCTGAAAGGGCAGAAGCTCCTAGCCCAGGGTAACACCCTGGGTATATAATGGGATAAAGAAGTCGCCCTGTAAGGGCAAAAGCTTTGTATTTGAGAAGCTTTTGCCCTTACAGGGCGTCTTTCTTGCTTATGCGTAACCCAGAGTGTTACCCTGGGCTAGGAGCTTCTGCCCTTTCAGGGCGTGCTGCTAATAACAGGGCGTGCTGCTAATAACAACTTTTCGTTTTATTATAGCATTCCCTTAGAGCTAGGAAGCTCGAAGTGATAGATGTCTCTCTTTACCGCCATTTTCAGCGAACGGGCAAGCGCCTTGAAGATGCCTTCTATCTTGTGATGCTCGTTCTCGCCCTCAGCCTTGATGTTGAGGTTCATCTTTGCTGCATCACTCAGACTCTTGAAGAAATGCTTGAACATCTCGGTTGGCATTTCGCCCACCTTCTCTCTGTGGAACTCTGCATCCCAGATCAACCATGGACGGCCACCGAAATCCAATGCCACCTGACAGAGACAATCATCCATCGGCAGACTATAGCCGTATCTTTCTATTCCGCGCTTGTCGCCCAGCGCCTGCAGCAGGCATTCGCCCAGGGCAATACCCGTATCTTCAATGGTGTGATGCTCATCCACATAGAGGTCGCCCTTGGTGTGGATGGTGAGGTCCATCATGCCGTGCTTGCCTATCTGCTCCAGCATGTGGTCGAAGAAACCGAGACCGGTAGAAATGTCGCATTTGCCGCTGCCATCAAGATTTACCTTGATGTAGATATCCGTCTCCTTGGTGGTGCGCTTCACCTCGGCAATGCGGTCGCCGGCAAAGAGAATCTCAGCAATCTTATCCCAGTCCATACCGTCTTTTCCGAGAATCAGACTCTTGCAACCCAGGTTTTCGGCAAGCTGGGCATCCGTCTCACGGTCGCCGATTACATAACTGTTTGCCAGGTCGTATGCCGGGTTGTCGATATATTCGGTCAGCATGCCCGTGCCCGGCTTTCTCATCGGCGAGTTATCCTCCGGGAAGTGGCGGTCGATGTGCTGCTTGCTGAAGTGGATGCCCTCGCTCTCCAGGGTCTGGATGATGAAGTTGTGTACTGGCCAGAAGGTATCCTCTGGGAAGGAGTCGGTGCCCAGTCCGTCCTGGTTGCTCACCATCACCAGCTCGTAGTCGGTGTGCTGGGCAATGAAGGCGAGGTTGCGGAATACGCCCTTGGTGAATACCAGCTTCTCGAAGCTGTCAATCTGTTCGTCCGCTGGTTCCTGAATCAGGGTTCCATCGCGGTCGATGAAGAGTAATCTTGTCTGTTTCATGTCTCTTTCTATCTCATTTTTATGTTAATATGATTAATACTTCTTGTATTCCTCTTCTTCTGTAGCCATCTGCTCTATGCCGGCTACAGCCATCTGCTGCTGATTCTCCTTCAGTTTTTTCTTTTCCTCATCCTGCACCTTGTAGGATGCATACTGGTAAGCCAGTGCGATGCCGAGCCAGGTGAGGGCATAGATGATGAGCAGGCTGGTGAGGGTGAAGACGAGGAAGAGGAGTGGGGTGAAATAGCCCGGTACGCCGAGCGGATCGCCCTGGAGTGCACCCAACTGTGAGTAGAGCTGGGCGATGATGAGGATGATGGTAGGCACAGCTGCGATAAAGGTGGCGATGCCTACAATCATCATGCCCAGGAAGCAGGTCATGAGGAAGCCTCCGAAGTGGCGGAGGATGCGGACCAGCGATTTGCCCGGCTTGCGCTTTTCGCCCTGAGGGCAGAGCTGCTTGTGGGGCAGGAGATGCCAGAATGATACTGCCGCCATCACGAGGGTGGCTGCGTAGATGATGGTTTGCAGGATGAATGAAGCCATCGGATTCGCTTCTCCCCAATCGTGAAGCGACTTGTTGGGGAGGAGAAAGTAAAGTACGATTGCCAGCAATACTGCGAAGGGCACGTGAGTAACCCAGGTCTGCTTGACGAGCGAACGGATATCGCTCGTTACGGTATTGTAGGATGCTTTCATGCAGGCAGTTATGCTGCGTTGCTTAAATAATTCATTTACTTCCATAGTTATAATGATTTGATGCTGTTTAACTATTCCGAAAAATCACTTTTGACCTTTTTGGTCTTTAAAAGTTTCTTCTGAATTCTGAGCAGGTGATGGCGGTAGCGATCGCTACGTTCAGACTATCGGCAGTGGCTCTTCCTTCCGGGAAGTTCGGGATGAGCAGTCTTCGGTTCACCTTCTTGGCAAGGGCAGGCGAAATGCCTTTTCCTTCATTTCCCATCACGATGAGTCCCCGGTTTTCCAACTGCTGTTGATAGATGTTGTCGCCATCGAGCAGGGTGCCATATACGGGTACATCTGCAGGCAGCGATTCTACTAGAGCCAGCAGGTTGCCATATTCCACCTTCACTCTCGCAATGCTGCCCATCGTGGCCTGTACCACCTTCGGGTTATACACGTCGGCAGTATCCTGACTGCAGTAGATGTGGGTGATGCCAAACCAGTCGGCAATGCGGATGATGGTGCCCAGGTTGCCCGGGTCTTGCACGCCATCCAGGGCGAGGCTCAGTTCCTGGGTGTTGATTTTAGAAAAGCCGAAGTTCTTCTCCTCCGTCTCTTCCTGAGAGTTGTTGGAATCCTGCTTATTGCAGCCCGTATCCTGTCTGAACACAGCCAGCACCTGCTGCGGATGCTGCAGGAAGCTCACCTTCTTCAGCTCCTCCTCGGTCACCTCTATCACTTCTGTCTGATCCGCAAGGTGCTTGTCGTGGAGCCACTCCTGGGTAGCCACAATGAGGTCGGCAGGTTGCAGGGCGAGCAGGTCATCTACTACCTTGAAACCTTCCGCCACGAACTTTCCTTCCTTGTTGCGGTTCTTCTTCAGTTCGAGCGAACGAATGTATTTTATCTTATTCTTGCTAATCATTTGTTGTTGTTTCTAATCTTTAATGGATGCAAAGGTACTCAATTTTCTTTAAAGTGGCAAAATAGTTGTATTAAATTTTGGAAAAGTGAAAAAAAGACTGTATATTTGCAGCATATTTCATAAAATAGGAGATTATACAATGAATACAATTGCTTTAGATAACAAGACATACAGTAATGTGGAGTGGTATGCTCGGCAGAATAACATCAGTGTAACTGAGGCTGTAATATCTGTATTGAACTCTTTCTTGGATAAGATCAAAACTAAAGAACATCCTAAGAATAAGTTCTATATATCCCCTGAAGTAAAGGCTTTGGAGGTTGGGTTTAAATGCCCTGAAGGATTATCTGAAGATTATAAGGAAGAAAAGGCTGACGCATTAATGGAGAAATATTTATGAAACTATTTTTAGATACTAATGTCTTGATAGATTTTATCATGGAACGTCCTCTGTTTTATGATGCTGCTGCTATGATAGTATCGTATGCATTTGAAAAGAAAGTCTCAATTTGTGTATCAACTCTGTCAATAGTTACAGCGAATTTTATTTGTGTAGAACGTTGCAAAATGCCGATAGATATTTTCCGTCGTAAAATAGACTTTCTGCGTGCCTTTATTGAAGTATGTTCTGTTGATTCTTCTGATATCTATCACTCGTATGATGCAGGATGGAAAGATTTTGAGGATGGAGTACAGTATTATTCTGCGTTACGTTCGGGTTCAGATTATTTAGTAACCAGAAATTCTAAAGATTTTGAAGAGAGTGCTATTAAGGTGGTTTCTACAGAAGAAGCGTGTTCCTTATTGTAGTTAAAAGATGAGAATTTTGAAAATACAGAAGATTTCAGTTCTCGCCCTGCCACTGCTTCTGGCTGGATGTTCTGCCAGCAAGTATGTGCAGGAGGGGGAGTATATATTAAATAAGGTGGAAGTGAAGAGCGACTCTGCAGAATATGATGCAGGGGCGCTCAAGCAGTATGTGCGACAGAAAGAGAAGCCAAAGCTCTTTGCACTCTTTAAAAACCCATTCAGCAAGAAGCCCGTCATCTATGATTCCATTCAGGCCCGACTCACTTGCCAGGACCTGCTCACGGCGATGCAGAATCAGGGATTCCTGCACGCTGGCGTATCCCTCTATACTACCATTCACGGAGAGGATTGGGCGAAGGGCGGTAACAAGAATGAGCTGGATGGCGAGAATGAGAATGCGGATGGAAAGAACGGGAATGCGAAGGGCAGGAAGCGGAAGAAAGCCCCGAAGCTGGATGCCACCTATCTGTTGCATCCTGGTGAGCCGTTCTTCATCGGCAAGGTGGAGTATGACATAGAGGATAAGAACATACAGGATAGATTGCAGCTGGATAATCCTGATAACCAGATGCTGAAGCCGGGAATGCGTTTCACGGTAGAGGCGCTGGACAATGAGCGCAAGCGTATTTCCAATCTTCTCATTGATGATGGATACTTCCGCTTCAACAAGGATTTCATCCACTTTTCTGCAGATACCATTACGGGCAGCAAAGACATCGGCGTTACCCTGCATCTGATGAACTACAAGGCTAACAGTAATGCGCCGGAAACCCCACACTCACGATACGAGATCAGGAAAATCAACTATCTCAGCAACGACAGCGACCGCATCCACCTGCGCCATCAGGTGCTCCTGAATGCCACTGCCCTGAAGGAGGGAAGTCCATACAGCGCCTCTGCCCTGCAACGTACGTATAATAATTTCGCACGCCTGCAGGCGGTGAAATATACCAATATCCGATTCGTGGAAGCTCCCGATAGCGGAATGCTCGATTGCAATATCCAGATCAGCACCAACAAGCCTTCTACCATCTCCTTCCAGCCGGAAGGAACCAATACGGCTGGCGACCTGGGTGCTGCGGCTTCGCTCACCTATACCAACAGAAACCTCTTCCGCGGTAGCGAACAGCTGAGTATCGAGCTGCGTGGTGCTTACGAGGCTATCACCGGACTGGAGGGCTATCAGGACCAGAACTATCAGGAGTATTCGATAGAGAGCAAACTGGTGTTCCCACGCTTCGTGGCACCGCTGCTGTCTAAGAATTTCAGAAGAAGACAGACTGCCAATACGGAGTATTCGGTGGCCTGGGACCTCCAGAACCGTCCGGAGTTCCATCGTCGCGTCTTCTCCATGGCATGGCGCTACCGCTGGGCTGAACCCCGCCATCATCTCAACTGGCGATTCGACCTGCTCGACCTCAACTATGTGTATATGCCTTGGATTTCAGAGACTTTCAAGCGCGACTATCTGGATGATGTAGATAACAGAAATGCCATCCTGCGCTATAACTACGAGGATATCTTCATCATGAAGATGGGATTCGGCTTGACCTATAGCGATGAGGTAGATGCCTTCCGACTGAATGTGGAGTCTTCGGGCAATCTGCTCAGCGCTTTCTCCAAGGCGCTGAATTTCAAGATAAATTCTCAGGGACAGCGTACCTTCATCAATATCGCCTATGCCCAGTATGCCAAGGCTGATTTCGACTACACCCATCTGGTGCGCTTCGACGACCGCAATGTGCTGGCGCTGCATGCAGGCATCGGCGTGGCGTATCCTTACGGCAACAGTAAGGTGTTGCCTTTCGAGAAACGGTATTTTTCGGGTGGTGCCAACTCGGTGAGAGGCTGGGGCGTAAGAGAGCTGGGACCTGGCGGATACAAGGGCAATGACGGGCGCATCGACTTCATCAACCAGACGGGTGATATGAAGCTCGACCTGAATGCCGAGTACCGCACTCCTTTGTTCTGGAAATTTGAAGGTGCCCTGTTTGTGGATGCAGGTAATATCTGGACGCTCAGAAAATATGATGAGCAGCCTAACGGACAGTTTAAGTTAGATAAGTTCTATAAGCAGATTGCTGCGGCGTATGGTATGGGTCTGAGGTTGAACTTCGATTATTTCATCCTCCGTTTCGATATGGGTATGAAGGCAATCAATCCTGCCTACGAGAGTGGGGATGAGCATTGGGCGATTATTCACCCAAAGCTCAGTCGCGATTTCGCCTTTCACTTCGCGGTAGGTTTACCATTCTAATCTTCCATACCCCGTTCTCGATACGCATCGGCAGGTGGAAGTCGGCCTCTTCTACGAGGTGGGCTTCCTGCCCGATGGTGTCCATCTGCAGAAAATTATATACGGTGATGCTGACGGTGGCGTTCGCTCCGTCGTCGCTGAAGTCGATGTCGTTGATCTCTATCGTGGCAGCCTCAGCCTTGGTGCGCAGCAGATCCACATCCGCCTGATGCACGTTGCTGGCAGCATAGCGGAGCCAGGGTTCTGAACTCTGGGTGCAGTACTTCAGAGTCTTGGGGAACTGCCAGTTGAAGTAGTAGGTGGCGAATGAATCGATATCATTCTCCAGCTGGTCTTCGTCACCCTGATGAGATTGGCATCCCGTAAGGGTGTAAGCGCTTGCTAGTATGGCTGCTACGGCGATAGCCATACAGGATATTGTTTTCCTAACCATGTTTTCTAAATCTTAAAATTTCTATTTATTTGCTTATTTTGGACACAAAGATAGTAAAAAACTTTGTAATAAGAATCTTTTTTGCTAACTTTGCAGGGAAAATAACAATTAAAATGCTAAAATTTATATCCTTTGGCAGTGGAAGCAGTGGCAACAGCTACTATCTTTACACTGAGACGGATTCGCTATTGATAGACGTAGGAGTAGGTATCAGAACCCTGAAAAAGCACTTCCATAACTATGGATTGCGCTTCGAGGATGTGCATCATATCCTCATTACCCATGACCACGCCGACCATGTAAAGTCGGTGGGGAGCTTGAGTACTGACTATCATCTACCAGTATATGCAACCCGTAAAGTTCATGCAGGTATCGAGCGCAACTACTGCGTCCGAAAGAAAATCGTGCCCAATCATGCGCACATCATGGAGAAAGGTGTGCCGTTCCAGGTGGGCGAGTTCAGGGTTACTCCGTTTGGGGTGCCTCACGACAGTACGGATAATGTGGGCTATTTCGTGGAGCACGAGGGGGTCACATTCTGTCTGATTACGGATGTGGGACACATCACGGAAGAGATTCAGGAGTTCATCGGCAAGGCGAACTATCTGGTGCTCGAATCGAACTATAGCGTGGAGATGCTTCAGGCTGGAAAATATCCTCAGTATCTGAAGGACAGAATCCTGGGGCCGAACGGTCATCTCAGCAATGATGAGTGTGCCCATGCGCTTGCCGACTTCGCCACTCCGAGCCTCCGCCACGTTTGGCTCTGCCATCTCAGTGAGGAGAACAATCATCCCGAACTGGCGAGAAAGACCGTGGAGCAGATTCTCAGGAGCAAGGGCATCATTGCCGGAAAGGACTTTGAGCTGGAAGTGCTGAAGCGGAAGACGCCTAGCGAGATTTATAAATTGGTATAAATTCCCGGCCCGCCCTGAATCAATGATTGCTGGCTTAAGAGAATGACCGGAAGTTCTATTCCCGGCCCGCCCTGAATCAATGATTGCTGGCTTAAGAGAATGAATAGGATTTCTATTCCCGGCCCGCCCTGAAAGGGCAGAAGCTCTTAGCCCAGGGTAACACCCTGGGTTATACATAAGCAAAAGAAAGTCGCCCTGTAAGGGCAAAAGCTTCTCAATACCAAGCTTTTGCCCTTACAGGGCGACTCTGTTATATCCCTATGTACCCAGGGCGATGCCCTGGGCTAGGAGCTTCTGCCCTTTCAGGGCGTGTGGATGCAAACTGGGTGTGTGGATGCAAGCACCACTTGGAACATGCCGGGCATTGCCTAAATCATACTGATTTTTTAGATTTTATCCAATGCCTGCTTGATATCATCCAGGATATCCTCTACATCCTCGATACCTACTGACAATCGGATCAAGTCTGGCGCAACGCCTGCCTCCTTCAACTGCTCGTCTGAAAGCTGACGGTGGGTATGGCTGGCAGGGTGGAGCACGCAGGTGCGGGCATCTGCCACATGAGTCACGATGTTGATCATATCCAGTGAATCCATGAACTTGATGGCAGTCTCACGGTCGCCCTTCAATCCGAAGGCGATGACGCCGCAGGTGCCGTTTGGCATGTACTTCTGGGCAAGATCGTAATACTCGTCGCCCTTCAGTCCGCTATAGTGAACCCAAGCCACACGCTCATCATTCTGCAGGAACTCAGCCACCTTCTGCGCATTCTCGCAATGCTGGCGCATACGCAGGTGCAGGCTCTGGAGACCCAGGTTCAGGATGAATGAGTTCATCGGCGCAGGGATGGAACCCAGGTCGCGCATCAACTGTGCCACGAGCTTGGTGGTGTATCCCATCTTGCCGAAAGCCTTCACGTAGGTGAGTCCGTGGTAGCTCTCATCCGGTGTGCAGAGACCAGGGAATTTCTCGGCATTCGCCATCCAGTCGAAGTTGCCGCTATCTACTACTACGCCGCCTACCTGCGATGCGGTACCGTCCATATACTTGGTGGTAGAGTGGGTAACGATGTCGGCACCCCACTCGAATGGGCGGCAGTTGATAGGTGTGGCGAAGGTGTTATCTACGATGAGAGGCACGCCGTTCTTGTGAGCGATGCGGGCGAACTTCTCGATGTCGAGCACGGCACAGCCAGGGTTGCTGATGGTTTCGCCGAACACCACCTTGGTGTTAGGGCGGAAAGCCTTCTGGATTTCCTCCTCGCTGGCGTTAGGGTTTACGAAGGTGCACTCGATGCCGAGCTTCTTCAGGGTAACGCCGAAGAGATTGAAGGTGCCGCCGTAGATTTCGTTAGAGGTAACGATGTGGTCGCCAGCCTCGCAGATGTTGAATACGGCATAGAAGTTGGCTGCCTGACCGCTTGAGGTCAATACGGCACCCACGCCACCTTCGAGCTGAGCGATTTTCTTTGCCACAGCATCATTGGTAGGGTTCTGGAGTCGGGTATAGAAGTAGCCCTCCTTCTTCAGGTCGAAGAGCATCGCCATCTCCTCAGAGTTGTCGTATTTGAATGTAGTACTCTGATAGATAGGCACTTCTATCGGTTCACCGTTCTTCGGCTCATAGCCTCCCTGCACGCAGAGGGAAGCAACACGTAATTTCTTTTCCATTGTCGGTTATTCTTTTATTTTGTTATAATTGTTCTTCTTAAAGTGGACTCAGTTATTTCATGAAGACGAAATACACGGCAGCGATGAGGCAGACGAATGCGGCAAAGTGATTCCAATGCAGGCCCTGCCCCTGGAAGAGGATGTTGGCGATGATGGCGAAGACGATGAGCGACACGCACTCTTGTATCACTTTGAGCTGTACCAGATTGAATGGACCGCCGTTGTCGATGAATCCGATGCGGTTGGCTGGTACCTGGCAGCAGTATTCGAAGAAGGCGATCGCCCAACTGAAGGCGATGACTCCGATGAGTGGCCAGTTGCTGCTGGTGCCCGTCTGCTGGAGTTTGAGATGTCCATACCATGCGAGCGTCATGAAGATGTTGCTCAGCACGAGGAGCAGGATAGTGTATATTCCGTTCATATTCTCTTATGTTTTTGATTTCTTAATTGATAAGATTTCTCTTATATTCTCTTATGTTCTTTGAAGCTCTACATATATAATAATGTATAAGTGGCTGCAAAGATACACTTTTTCTCTTGAAAATGTATGGAAAATCAGGAAAATGCGCATGAAAAAGAAAAAAGTTGCCGAAAAATTTGGTGGTGTCAGAAAAAAGCAGTACCTTTGCAACCGATTTTGAGAAATAACTCAAATGCTAAGCTTGCTGCACCCTTAGCTCAGTTGGTAGAGCAACTGACTCTTAATCAGTGGGTCTAGGGTTCGAATCCCTAAGGGTGTACAAAAAAGCTCCGAAGAAGTTCATCTTTCTTCGGAGCTTTTTTTGTTTCATCTTTTTTCATCTGTTTTTTTTCATCGGATTACACGGAAGAAACGGACTTTTGTTGGAGAGCACAATCCCGCTAGGCGTTCCGGCGGATTTGAAATCCGCCGTTAAAAAATGTTCGACCTCTTAAAACTGGGGGATTTGAAATCCCCCAACAAAAGGAAAAGCATACTCCTTTGCTGCGGATTTTAAATCCGCAAAATAAAGTGGTCGAACCTTTTTTAACGCCGGATTTCAAATCCGGCGGGACGCCTAGCGAAGCCTCTTCCTTTTGAATAGGCATTGCTTTCAGCGAAGCCTCTTCCTTTTGAATAGGCATTGCTTTCAGCGA
>NZ_JBBNGE010000140.1:0-586 GCF_040095255.1 Segatella sinensis
CAACAGTAAATTCGAGACACCACGCCTCGAACAGGAACTGGTGGATCTCTACTTCCGGAAGCCTTCGGAGGGAGAGAACGGGGAGTTTGTGTCCGTAGCCCGGGCGATGCAGATCATCGGCTGCAACATCACTCAGAAGCTGAGCAGCCAGAAGATTGGCAAGGCATTCGGAGACCTGGGTTTCAACAGGTTACGCACCAAGCACAGTCGTGGTTTCGTCGCCATCATCCGTACGGCAGAAGAGATCAGGAACTATCAGATTTCCCTGGGTATCGATGCCAGCGGCAATCTCCCATTCTGATGACGGGTGACGGCGGTGACACTTGTTTTCTAAAACTTTCTCTCACGCGGGCAGGCAGGAAAAATTTTCCAGAAAGGCCTCCCGCCCGCCTACGTGAGAGAGATTTCTGAAAAAGCCTGTCACCGGTGTCACCCTGTCACCCGGATGTAAGTCTCATTCCAGTATCCTAAGCAAGTCACTCAGGCATCCTAAGCAAGTCACTTACGGGTCGTAAGTAAGTCACTTAGGCATCGTAAACAAGTCACTTTTAAATTTCAATCAATATGGAACAGAAATGTTATTCCA
>NZ_JBBNGE010000141.1:0-561 GCF_040095255.1 Segatella sinensis
TTCTGATGAGAGCTGTCATAAGCAGGAATACAGTATTCTGTGCCATGAACGATTTTGGCAATCGATTCCAGCCAAAGTCATTGTTCATGTCATCGAAGATGCGTTCCTTGCCACCACGAAGATTGTAGAATTCCACGATGTCTCTTGCACTCGACTTGTAATCGTTAGTCAGTATACATCTGTAGGTATATTCGCCTTCCCAAATGTCAAGGTCTCCATCTATTCGCCTTTGTCTCTGTATGACAAGACGATACGGTTTTCCTTTCCATTTCTCAACAAGGATAGAATTCAACTCAAACTCAATACCGTTGATTTCAACAGTTTTCCATCCAGTTAAGGCAAACATGGAATCGTAGAAAGAAGAGCATCTGTTGGCACGAATATAAAAATGCCTGCAATGAGCCTCTACCATATCTACGATTTCCTCCGAACATGAGCCGCAATCCATGCGGGCACGAGAAATATATATTTCCGAAGCCTCCAATCGCTTGAAGATTCTTTCCAAAGTTTCTTTTTGGTTGAAGCGTACGTTTGTGTTGCCGTCTCTATTTTCAATACCGA
>NZ_JBBNGE010000142.1:0-509 GCF_040095255.1 Segatella sinensis
TGCAGATGGGTAAGGTTGACATGGATGGAGAATCCGTCAAGGCTCTCATGGTGGATAGTGACGCAAAGGGGGCCAAGGAACGCTCCATGTATGAGCAGGCATGCAAACGCTATGAGGAGGGATTGGAAGCAATCAAAAAGGGTATTCTTACCAAGGGCGGAACCAAGAAACGTGACGCCGTGAACAAGCGATTGGGCAAATTGGACAAGCAATATGGAGCCATTCGCCTGTCATACAACGTTACCTTTACCTATGAGGGTACAGGAAAGAACGAGGTTGCTACTTCCATGACCTGGGAATGCAGAGAGGACAAGGCTGCTCAGAGAAGAAAGTTCCATGGAAAATATGTCTTGCTGACGAGCCTTGATGAAAGCCAGGAATTGAACATCTGGAAATTTTATAATGTAATCAGAACCGTAGAGGAGACTTTCCATGTGTTGAAGACAGACTTGGATATCCGTCCTGTCTATCATAAGAGCGACAATGGAATCAAGGCTCATCTCAACCTT
>NZ_JBBNGE010000143.1:0-503 GCF_040095255.1 Segatella sinensis
GAGTTTGTGTCCGTAGCCCGGGCGATGCAGATCATCGGCTGCAACATCACTCAGAAGCTGAGCAGCCAGAAGATTGGAAAGGCATTCAGCGACCTGGGATTCAAGAGGTTTCGCAATACAAGATGCCGTGGTTTCATCGCCATCATCCGTACGGCAGAAGAGATCAGAAACTATCAGATTTCCCTGGGAATCGATGCCAGCAGCAACCTTCCGTTCTGATGCCGTTTATGACACTATGACACTTGTTTTCTAAAACTTTCCTCACGCGGGCGGGCAGGAAAAATTTTCCAGAAAGGCCTCCCGCCCGCCTACGTGAGAGAGATTTCAAGAAAAGCCTGTCATAAGTGTCATAGTGTCATACCGGAGCAAAAAATCTCCAGCATCCTAAGTAAGTCACTCAGGCATCCTAAGCAAGTCACTTACGGCTCGTAAGTAAGTCACTTAGGCATCGTAAACAAGTCACTTTTAAATTTCAATCAATATGGAACAGAAATGTTATTCCA
>NZ_JBBNGE010000014.1:0-73079 GCF_040095255.1 Segatella sinensis
CCCTGAAAGGGCAGAAGCTCTTAGCCCAGGGCAACGCCCTGAAAGGGCAGAAGCTCTTAGCCCAGGGCAACGCCCTGAAAGGGCAGAAGCTCTTAGCCCAGGGCAACGCCCTGGGTATAGTAGCAGTCAGCAAGGCGCCCTGTAAGGGCAAAAGCCTTATAAATTGCCTCGTTCTTTGAAGCTTTTGCCCTTTCAGGGCGACAGGCTTGCGTCCATGATTACCCAGGGTGCTGCCCTGGGCTAGGAGCTTTTGCCCTTACAGGGCGTGTGGAGCAGGGCGTGTGGAGCAGGGCGTGTGGAGCTTATATGCGAAACTTGAGTTATATCTTATTACATCTGTGAGAATGGCTGGCGATATTGGCAGCCTGATTTCCAGTTGCTGCAACCATAGGCGGTCTTGCCCTTGATGATGACGCCCTTGCCGCAGAGCGGGCATGGCTTGCCTACCATTGGGTCGGCTGGAGTCTGAGGAGCAGAAACCGGCTGTGCTGCTGCATTCTGCGTATCTGCATTTTGTGCATCTACATTTTGTGCATCTACATTTTGTGCAGTAGCTTCATCCTTTTTCTTGGCTGGCATCTTCTTGGCTTCTGCCTTCTTTGCTGCCGTTTTCTTCTTTTCCGGTTTTTTCTTGAGATCTTCCTCCGTCATGATGGTCACTCTTCGGCTGCTGTTATCCGATAGAACATCGATGACTATCTGGTTGATCTGCTCTTTCAAACCATTGATGAATTCGGCAGGGTCGTAGGTCTTGTGCTCGATGTCTCGGAGCTTCTTTTCCCAGATACCCGTCAGCTCACAGCTCTTCAGGAGTTCCTCGTGGATAGTGTCGATGAGCTCGATACCTGTAGGGGTTGCCATCAGGTTCTTGCGCTGGCGGCGGATGTAGTGGCGCTTGAAGAGGGTTTCGATGATGCCGGCACGGGATGATGGACGACCGATGCCGTTCTCCTTCAAGGCTGCACGAAGTTCCTCGTCTTCCACGAATTTACCCGCTGTCTCCATCGCACGGAGCAGGGTTGCCTCGGTGTAATACTTCGGTGGAGTGGTCCATTTTTCCGTCAGGGTAGGCTGATGGTCTCCCGATTCGCCTTTCACGAAAGATGGGAGGTTTTTTTCATCGTTTCCGTTGGCATTATCTGCATCGTCGTCATCGGCATTCTTCGCATCCTTGGCATAGACTACTCGCCAGCCCGGTTCCAGAATTTCCTTGCCGCTCACCTTGAACTCTATCTTTTCCGGTTTGGGTCCGTCTTCGTTGATGACCTCGCCCAATACGGTGGTGGTAGAGAATTTACAATCCGGATAGAACACGCTGATAAAGCGCTTGGCGATGAGATCATACACGTTTGCCTCCATATCGGTGAGTCCGGTTGGCGGAACACCGGTTGGGATGATGGCGTGGTGGTCGGTCACCTTGCTGTTATCGAATACCTTCTTGCTCTTCGGCAACTTCTTGCCGGTGGCTGCGAGTTGCTGGATGAGCGGCAGATATTTCTGCTGACTAGCTATCTTTGCCTGGCTCACACCATTCAGAATCTGCGGACATTTCGGATAGATATCGTCTGTGAGAAACTGGGTATCTACACGAGGATAAGTGGTATATTTCTTCTCGTAGAGACTCTGGATGAGCTTCAGCGTAATATCGGCGGAGTAGGCAAACTTCTTGTTGCAATCCACCTGCAGCGAGGTGAGGTCGTAGAGATGAGGGGGTGCCTCGTTTCCCTTCTTCTTGCTTACATCGGTAACGGTGAAGGGTTTGCCGGCGATGGTGCTGAAAGCCTTCTCGCCTTCCTCCTTGCTGGTAAACTTGCCGCTGGTAGCCGTAAACTGGGTGTCGCGATAGATGGTGGCGAGTACCCAGTAAGGCTCGGAAACGAAGTTGTCGATTTCCTTCTGGCGGTTTACGATAAGGGCTAGGGTAGGGGTCTGCACCCGGCCGATGCTGAGCACCTGTCGATTCTGACCATATTTCAATGTATAAAGTCGGGTGGCATTCATGCCGAGAATCCAGTCACCGATGGCACGGGAAAGTCCGGCAAGATAGAGCGACTGATATTCCCCCTGGTCTTTCAGTTCCTGAAATCCCTGCTTGATGGCTTCATCGGTCATGGATGAAATCCACAGTCTCTTGACGGGGCATTTTGCCTGCGCCTTCTGCATCACCCATCTCTGGATAAGCTCTCCTTCCTGTCCGGCGTCACCGCAGTTGATGATGCTGTCGGCAGCTTGCATCAGTTTCTCGATGGTGGCAAACTGCTTCTTGATGCCTTCATCGTTGATGAGCTTGATGCCGAATCGCTGTGGAATCATCGGCAACGCCGAAAGGCTCCAATGTTTCCACATCGGAGTATAATCATCCGGTTCCTTCAGCTCACAAAGGTGGCCGAAGGTCCATGTTACTTGGTATCCATTACCTTCCATATAACCGTCGCGTGCCGTGGTAGCTCCGATGATTCGGGCGATATCCTTAGCCACGCTAGGTTTCTCTGCTATACAAACTATCATTCTTTATTCTTATTTCTGTTTGCAAAGGTACAACAAAATAATGAGATAGCCATCATTTCGGCTTCTTTTTCTCATGGTAGAGAATAAAAAAGCCCTGTAAGAGCAAAAGCTTTTTGTTTTCAAAGCTTTTGCCCTTACAGGGCGACTTTGCTGATTGTTATCTAACCCAGGGTGTTGCCCTGGGCTAGGAGCTTCTGCCCTTTCAGGGCGACCTTGCTGATTGTTATCTAACCCAGGGCGCTGCCCTGGGCTAGGAGCTTCTGCCCTTTCAGGGCGTATTCGTATAAATCTGCGTAATGTTATCTAACCCAGGACGATTGCCCTGGGCTAGGAAATTCTGCCCTTTCAGGGCGTATTCGTATAAATCTGCGTAATGTTATCTAACCCAGGGTGTTGCCCTGGGCTAGGAGCTTCTGCCCTTTCAGGGCGTTTGGGTAAATCCTTGCGTGAGATTATGGCGTCCCGGCGGATTTGCAATCCGCCGTCAAAAAATGTTCGACCAATTAAACCCGGGGGATTTGTAATCCCCCAACAAAAGGAGAAGCATACTCCTTTGCTGCGGATTTCAAATCCGCAGAGCCTAAAAAGGTTAGGACATTTTTTAACGCCGGATTTCAAATCCGGCGGGACGCCAAATATATAAAGCTTTTGCCCTTACAGGGCGACTTTGCTGATTGTTATCTAACCCAGGGCGCTGCCCTGGGCTAGGAGCTTTTGCCCTTTCAGGGCGACCTTGCTGATTGTTATCTAACTGTTGAAGGGAAAGGACAGAAGCAAGTTTTTGGCAGCACGCCCTGAAAGGACAGAAGTAAGTTTTTGGCAGCACGCCCTGAAAGGGCAGAAGCTCCTAGCCCAGGGCAGCGCCCTGGGTAACCTTATGGCGCAAACAAGACGCCCTGTAAGGGCAAAAGCTTTAAAATACCTAGCAATATATAAAGCTTTTGCCCTTACAGGGCGACTTTGCTGATTGTTATCTAACCCAGGGTGTTGCCCTGGGCTAGGAGCTTCTGCCCTTTCAGGGCGTATTCGTATAAATCTGCGTAATGTTATCTAACCCAGGGTGTTGCCCTGGGCTAGGAGCTTCTGCCCTTTCAGGGCGTATTCGTATAAATCTGCGTAATCTGCGCAATCTGCGTGCGATTACTCGTACTCCTGCCAGCTCTTAATCTGAAGCTGATCCTGGCTCATTGTGCAGAATGCCTCGATGAAGGCTGAAGCAAGGCGGGCATTGGTGAACAGAGGAATGTTGTGGTCGATGGCACCACGACGGATTCTGTAACCATTGGTCAACTCACGCTTGGTGTGATTCTTTGGGATGTTGACGATGAGGTCGAACTTGTGGTCGGCAATCATCTGCATCACGTTAGGAAGATCCTTGTGCTCCTCATCAGGCCATCCTACGGCTGTAGCCTTTACGTTGTTCTCGTTGAGGAACTTCGCTGTACCGGCTGTAGCGTAGATGGTGTAACCGTTCTTTACCAAAGCCTGTGCTGCGTCGAGCAGAGAAGCCTTCTCCTTGGCACCACCGCTTGAAAGCATGATGCCCTTGTCCTTTGAAGGAATCTTGTAGCCAGTGGCAATCAATGAGTTGAGCAATGCCTCCTCGAAAGTATCACCCATACAACCTACCTCACCGGTAGAACTCATATCCACACCCAAAACAGGGTCGGCGTTCTGCAAACGGGCAAATGAGAACTGTGAAGCCTTCACACCCATGCGGTCGATATCGAAGGCAGACTTATCCGGTTTCTGATATGGAGCATCAAGCATGATGCGGGTAGCTGTCTCGATGAAGTTACGCTTCAATACCTTGCTCACGAATGGGAATGAACGGGATGCACGGAGGTTACACTCGATCACCTTCACATCGCGACCCTTAGCCAGGTACTGGATATTGAAAGGACCAGAGATGTTGAGCTCCTTGGCAATGGCACGTGAAATCTTCTTGATCTGGCGGGCTGTAGCGAAGGAAATCTGCTGAGCAGGGAAGGTCATGGTAGCGTCACCAGAGTGAACACCTGCATACTCTACGTGCTCTGAAATACCATACTCTACAATCTCACCGTTCTGAGCCACACCGTCGAACTCAATCTCGTTGGTCTCTGTCATAAACTGGGAGATAACCACTGGGTACTCCTTAGAAACCTCAGAAGCTGCCTCCAGGAAGCGACGCAACTCATCATCATTGTGGCAAACGTTCATGGCTGCACCGGAAAGAACGTAAGATGGACGAACGAGCACAGGATAGCCTACCTCGTCGATGAACTTCTGAACATCCTCCATAGAGGTGAGGGCGCTCCACTTAGGCTGGTCGATGCCGAGTTTATCGAGCATGGCAGAGAACTTACCGCGGTTCTCGGCACGGTCGATGTTGACAGGAGATGTACCCAGGATTGGCACAGACTGGCGATGGAGCTTCATAGCCAGGTTGTTTGGAATCTGACCACCTACGGAAACAATCACACCACGTGGTGACTCCAGGTCGATGATATCGAGTACACGCTCGAATGAAAGCTCATCGAAGTAGAGACGGTCGCACATATCGTAGTCGGTAGATACGGTCTCCGGGTTGTAGTTGATCATGATTGACTTGTAACCCAACTTGCGTGCTGTGTTGATAGCGTTTACTGAACACCAGTCGAACTCTACAGAAGAACCGATGCGGTAAGCACCCGAACCGAGAACGATGACAGACTTCTCGTTCTTGTAGTAGTTGATGTCGTAACCCTCTACAGCGTAAGTCATGTAGAGATAGTTGGTGAGGTCAGGATGCTCGCTAGCCACGGTAGGGATGCGCTTTACGGCAGGCAGAATGTTCAGCTTCTTACGCAGAGCACGAACTGCGAGCACCTCCTTCTCCATATTGGTATCCTTGGTCTTCAATACGAAGCGGCCAATCTGGAAGTCAGAGAAGCCCAATACCTTAGCCTCGCGCAATACCTCGGCAGGAATCTCCTCCAGAGTATTATATTCAGAAAGCTTGTGCTTGTAATCTACGATATTCTTCATGCGCTCGATGAACCAAGGGGCAATCTTGGTCAGCTCCTCGATGCGCTCGATGGTGTAACCTTCCTCCAAAGCCTGGGCGATGGCGAAGATACGGAGGTCGGTAGGGTTGGAAAGCTCCTCATCCAAATTGTCGAACTTGGTGTGGTCGTTGCCAACGAAACCGTGCATTCCCTGACCAATCATACGGAGACCCTTCTGGAGCATTTCTTCGAATGAACGGCCGATAGACATGATTTCGCCTACAGACTTCATGGAAGAACCAATCTTGCGGCTTACACCGGCAAACTTGGTAAGGTCCCAACGAGGAATCTTACAGATCATATAGTCGAGTGATGGAGCTACATAAGCTGAGTTAGGAGTACCCATCTCGCCAATCTGGTCGAGAGTGTAACCGAGGGCAATCTTAGCTGCAACGAAAGCCAAAGGATAACCTGTAGCCTTAGAAGCGAGGGCAGAAGAACGGCTCAAGCGAGCGTTGATCTCGATGATACGGTAGTCGTTGGTCTCAGCATTGAAAGCATACTGGATGTTGCATTCACCCACGATGTTGAGGTGACGCACGCACTTCACGGCGATGTCCTGCAACATCTTCACCTGCTCGTCGGTGAGAGAACAGGTTGGAGCCACCACGATAGATTCACCGGTGTGGATACCCAGTGGGTCGAAGTTTTCCATAGAGGCAACGGTGAAGCAGCGGTCGTTCGCATCGCGGATGCACTCAAACTCAATCTCCTTCCATCCCTTCAGGCTCTCCTCAACGAGCACCTGAGGTGCGAAAGTGAAGGCAGATTCAGCAATCTCCTTGAACTCCTCTTCGGTCTTGCAGACACCAGAACCGAGACCACCCAGCGCATAGGCAGAACGGATCATGATAGGGTAGCCGATGTTGCGTGCTGCAGCCACAGCCTCCTCCATGTTCTCGCAAGCGTGGCTTACGGGAACCTTGAGGTCAACCTTGTTGAGCTCCTTCACGAAGAGGTCGCGGTCTTCAGTGTTCATGATAGCCTCTACCGAGGTACCCAACACATCCACACCATACTCCTTGAGCACGCCGCTGAGGTAAAGCTCTGTACCCACGTTCAAACCAGTCTGACCACCCCAAGCGAGCATAATGCCGTCAGGGCGCTCCTTCTTGATAATTTCAGTTACAAAAAAAGGTGTCACCGGCAAGAAATAAACCCTGTCAGCAATACCTTCACTCGTCTGAATTGTAGCAACATTAGGATTGATGAGGACGGAACTGATACCCTCCTCGCGCAGCGCCTTGAGAGCCTGCGAACCGGAATAGTCAAACTCACCTGCCTGGCCGATCTTCAAAGCACCGGAACCCAGAACGAGGACTTTCTTAAGCTGTTTCTTCATCATGTTATTTAACTATAAGTTTATTCTTAATAATAAAAAGTCTCTTCTGAAAATGTCTTGTTTAGTATCTATTTAGTTTCTTAGTCAGATTACTAAGGAAGATACACTATTTCGGGCAGCAAAGATACGTTAAATATCTGAATCATCCAAATTTTCTGCTATTCTTTACAGTTAAATAACATCAATTATTTAAAAATCCTTTCGGGATTGTCTCATTTTTGCTATTTTTTTGTTACTTTTGCAGCGCCTACAGAAAATGTAGCAGAATGTTTCGATAATAATAAAACAATAGATAACAAGAGTATTATAAAACAATGAAAGTCGGATTATTCGTCCCTTGTTATGTGGATGCTTTATACCCTGAAGCGGGTGTGGCTACATACAAGTTACTAAAGCACTACGGACTGGATGTCGATTATCCCGAAAAGCAGACTTGCTGTGGTCAGCCGATGGCTAACGCGGGTTTTCAGGACAAGTCGGAGAAGGTCATAGAGACATTTGATGAGCTGTTCAAGGATTACGATTACATCGTAGCTCCTTCAGCTTCATGTGCCGCTTATGTTAAGGTGTATTACCCTAAGATTCTGGAGGGTAAGCACGAGTGTATTTCATCCAAGAAGATCATGGATGTTGTGGAGTTCCTACACGATGTACTAAAGGTGGATCATGTGCCGGGCAAATTCCCGCACGCGGTGAGTGTGCACAACAGTTGCCATGGTGTGCGAGAACTGGGCTTGTCGTCTCCATCTGAGCGACACATCAAACCATTCAACAAGATTATCGACCTGTTGAATATGGTGGAAGGCATTACCATCCACGAGCCGGAACGCAAGGATGAGTGCTGCGGATTCGGCGGTATGTTCTCTATCGAGGAGCCTGCCGTTTCTACCCGAATGGGAGAGGATAAGATCAAGCGCCACATGGCTACGGGTGCCGAATATGTCACCGGACCGGATTCTTCCTGTCTGATGCACATGGCGGGTATTGCCAAGAAGGAGAATATGCCGATCAAGTTTATCCATGTTGTTCAAATTTTAGCTGCAGGATTATGAGTACAGAACATTCCAAGAGAGCTGCGAAGTTTACGCAGAACGTAGAGAAGACCACCTGGCATGACGCTACCTTCTGGTCTGTTCGTCAGAAGAGAGATAAGATGGCGCAGGAACTTCCTGAGTGGGAAGACTTGCGCGAGCATGCGTCTGAAATCAAGATGCATACCATTACCCATCTTGCCGATTACCTCGATATGTTTTCCAAGAACCTGGAGAGCCGTGGGGTAAAGGTGCACTGGGCAAAGGATGCACAGGAGTTCAACGAGATTGTGCTCGGTATCCTGAAGGATCACAACGTGAAGAAGATGGTGAAGTCGAAGTCGATGCTCACCGAAGAGTGCGAGATGAATCCTTATCTGGAGAAGCACGGTATTGACGTGGTGGAGACCGACCTGGGTGAGCGCATCATCCAGCTCCTGAGGCAGAAGCCAAGTCACATCGTGATGCCAGCCATCCACCTGAAGCGTGAGGAAGTGGGAAAGATGTTCGAGGAGAAGGGAATCTCCAAGGAAATCGGAAACTACGATCCTACTTACCTGACCCGCTGTGCCCGCCATCATCTCCGCGACCAGTTTATGGAAGCTGGAGCAGGTATGACCGGCTGCAACTTCGGTGTGGCTGCCACCGGCGATTGCGTGGTCTGCACCAACGAGGGTAATGCCGATATGACTACTTCCATGCCTAAGCTCCATATCGTGGCGATGGGTATCGAGAAGCTGGTTCCTGACTATAAGTCACTGGCTGTATTCCAGCGCCTGCTCTGCCGCTGCGGAACCGGTCAGCCTACCACCGCCTTTACCTCTCATTTCCGCCAGGCTCGTCCGGGTGCCGAGATGCATGTGGTTCTGGTGGATAATGGCAGAAGCGATATTCTCGCCGACAAGGACCACTGGCAGACCTTGAAGTGCATGCGCTGCGGAGCCTGCATGAACACCTGTCCGGTTTATCGCCGTTCGGGCGGATACAGCTACACCTATTTCATTCCGGGTCCTATCGGTGTGAACCTGGGAATGCTGAAGAATCCTCAGAAGTACAGCGACAATGTTTCGGCATGTACCTTGTGCTTGTCTTGCGACAATGTCTGCCCTTCCAAGGTAGGTCCTGGTTCGCAGATTTACGCTTGGCGCCAGAATCTGGAGAGATTGGGCAAGGCTAATCCTGTGAAGAAGGCGATGTCGAATGGCATGAAATATCTCTTCGATCGTCCTGCGCTCTATACCACAGCCTTGAAGTTTGCGCCACTCGCCAATCTGATTCCTGAGTGCTTCACGCACTTCAGCAACTGGAATGCGTGGGGTATCGGTCACGCCAAGCCTGAGTTTGCGAAGAAGAGCTTCCATCAGCTTTGGAAAGAAGGAAAGGTGAAGTGATTTAAGTGAAGAGTGAAGAACGAAGAGTGAAGAATTCAACGGCTTTACTGATCATAAAGTTCAAAGTTCAAAGTTCAAAGTTCAAAGTTCAAAGTTCAAAGTTCAAAGTTCAAAGTTCAAAGTTCAAAGTTCAATGAATAAAGAAGATTTCCTGAACAAGTTGCGTAAGAATACGCACGTTCAATTCGATATGCCTGCCGTAGATGTCAAGGGAATCCAGTATGAGGATACCTTGAAGCAGTTTATTGAGATGACTGAGTCTGTGGGTGGACACGTGATAGAGGCTGAGGCGGGCGAGAGCCTGGATGATCTGGTGAAGAAGGCTTATCCGGAGGCGAAGGTCTTTGCTTCCAACCTGCCTGAGATTACCATCGCGCAGAAGAATCCTGATACCGTGGCTGAAGCCAACGACCTGAATGGTACCGATGTGGGTATTGTACGTGGAGAAGTGGGTGTTGCCGAGAACGGCTGCGTCTGGATTCCTCAGACCATGAAGGAGAAGGCGGTGCTTTTCATCTCCGAATATCTCGTGATTTTCCTTCAGAAAGATAAGGTTGTTAACAATATGCACGAGGCTTATGCCCGCATCGAGATGGATCCGAAGTATAATTTCGGTATTTTCATCAGCGGTCCTTCCAAGACTGCAGATATCGAGCAGGCTCTGGTAATGGGTGCGCAAGCTGCCCGTGGTGTGACAGTTGTACTTTTGTAAAAGGCAGAAATCCCGAAGCTCACTATCGTGTGAACTTCGGGATTTCTCTTTATACTGTCCATTCATAGGTGTCGTAAACCACGCCTCTTCCTCCGTAACCTTCCTTGTGGGCGATGAGGCCCTCGTTGATCCAGGCTCCCTGCTGTTCCGTAGAACTGCCGAAGTCCAGATAGGGATAATCGGGGTAATCATGATACATAATCTGTTCGTAGATAGCCTCCATGGCTCCGAATTCCTTTCCCTCATCGTTGGTAGAACTGTATTGTCCATGTACCACTTGCTGGGTAATATAAAAGGTGAGTCCTCCTATAATATGCCCGTTGCGATAAGCATTGTATTGGATGATATTCTCGGGGAATCGACTTTTCAGAAGTTCCATTTCCTGAAGCGTGTGTACCGGTTTGGCACCAAATCGCTTTTCCAGGTTCTCATTCAATACCTCCCAGAATTCCGACAGGCTTGCATCTCTCACTACGGTCACTCCATTCTGATGAGCCTTCTTCAGACGGCGCAGGTGGTCTTTTCGCCAGCGCAAATTCTGCTGCATGAAGATGGTAGTGCCGATATTGCGGAGCGAAAGATGAGCCTTGCATTTCCAGAAGATGGCATAGAGATCTTCTTCTGAAGGATGGAGATGATAGATCCAGGGAATAGGACGATACTGTACCTTCTCGAAACCCTGAAGACGCAGATAGACATTCAGTTCCTCAAAGAGTTGGCAGACATCTGAAATCGTGACGTGAATGTTCATGATCAGTCCGCCATAGGTGAGTCCGAAATGCGAGCAGAGGGTCTTGCCTACCTGATGGGCTGGCAGGATGGAATGGAGCTTTCCCTTCTTGAAGAACAGGAGAGAATAGTCCTTGAACCTATCGGAATGGTAATCCATATAGTTGCGGTAAAAGAGAAACGTAGCGTTTCGGGCTTTTGCCACATACGCATCCCATTGCTGGCGATATTCGGGAGTGTATTTGATGATTTCAAACATGATGTCTTGCGTATCGGATAGTTTCAAGCATGATGCCTTGCGTATTTGAGAAACTCGTCGTAATCATAGATATAATCAGCTTCTTCGTACAATTCCGAAGCCAGGACCAGACAGACTGAACCGGCTGAGAAGTTTTCCAGCGTTCGCCAGATGCCTGTGTTGACGAGTAGTCCCTGGTCGGGGCGGTTGAGAAGATAGGATTGCTTCCGGTTTCCATCATCCAGCGTAACCGTGAAGGAACCGCTGGCTGCGATGATTACTTCCAGGCATTCCCTGTGGGCGTGCCCTCCGCGGGCAGCACCTGCCGGAATATCGTAAGTCCAGTAGGTGCGCCTGATGTGAAAGGGCACATCGGTGTTGCTTTCCGCCTGGACGGGGAAAGATGCTGAGGGATGCGCATTGCCGAAGGAGATGATTTTACCTATATCTTTCATGTCTCTTGTTGTTTGAAAGCTTTTGCCCTTTCAGGGCGACAGGCTTGCGTCCATGAATGCCCAGGGTGTTGCCCTGGGCTAAGAGCTTCTGCCCTTTCAGGGCGACAGGCTTGCGTCCATGAATGCCCAGGGTGTTGCCCTGGGCTAAGAGCTTTTGCCCTTTCAGGGCGACAGGCTTGCGTCCATGAATGCCCAGGGTGTTGCCCTGGGCTAAGAGCTTCTGCCCTTTCAGGGCGTGCTGCTCTATTTCTTCATATATGGGTCGGTGCCCAGGACGGTCTTTGCCAGGCGCTTTGCCTTGTCGCGGAGCGCATTCAGGTCATCGCCCTTCTCGCCGTAGCAGAGAACGACACCCATACGGCGACCTACGTGAGCCTCTGGCTTTCCGAAGATGCGGATGCGGGTGTGGTCTTCCTTCAGCGCATCGAGCATGTTGTAGTTCAATGGCTCTGTGCTTTCCTCAGGAGAGAGGATGACGGCAGAACAGCCGATGTGCTCCAGATGGATTCCGGCGATAGGCAAGCCCATCACGGCACGGTAGTGGAGCTCAAACTCGCTCAGGTTGGTGGTGTGACCGAGGGTAACCATACCTGTATCGTGTGGACGAGGACTCAACTCTGAGAAGATGACCTCACCCTGCTTGCTCAGGAAGAACTCTACGCCCCAGAGACCAGCACCGGTCAGCGCCTTGGTTACTTCGCCGGCAATATGTTCAGCCTTCTTCAAAGCCTCCTCTGGAAGCTGGAATGGCTGCCAGCTCTCACGGTAGTCGCCGCCCTTCTGTACGTGTCCGATAGGTGGGCAGAAGAGGGTAGGGCCATCCTTCTGGGTTACGGTGAGGAGGGTGAATTCTGAATCGAAGTCGATGAATTCCTCGATGATCACTTCCTTCACGTCGCCACGGCCTTCCTCCATCGCTTCCTTGTAAGCCTCCACCAGCTCATCGTCGTTGTGAACATAGCTCTGTCCATGACCGCTGGAACTCATCAGTGGCTTTACTACGCATGGGAAACCAATCTCATCGGCAGCGTTCTTGAATTCCTCGAAAGTCTTTGCATAGAAATACTTGGCTGTGCGCAGACCCAGTTCCTTGGCAGCCAGGTCGCGGATGGCACGGCGGTTCATGGTGTAGTTCACGGCACGTGCCGAAGGTACAATCTGAATGCCCTCCTTCTCGAAGTCGAAGAGGCGCTCGGTGCGGATAGCTTCAATCTCAGGCACGATGATGTCTGGGTGATGCTTCTCAACCACAGCGGTCAATGCGTCGCCATCGAGCATTGAGAACACTTCTCGCTCGTCGGCTACCTGCATGGCTGGTGCATTGTCATACTTGTCGCAAGCGATGACATACTGTCCTGCTCGCTTTGCGGCGATGGTAAACTCCTTGCCCAGTTCGCCTGAGCCCAAAAGCATAATCTTCTTCATTTATATGATGTTTAATATTTTATATCCCTAAAATTAATTACTAATCCCTAATAATTAATCTCTAATAATTAATCACTAAGTCCGAATTTCTTTCTGATAAATTCTGCGATAAACTTCTCTGTCTCCTCGATTCCCAGATGGCTGCTGTTGATGCAGAGGTCGTAGCTCTCGCTGTGTCCCCACTTCTTGCCTGTATAGTAATCGTAGTAAGAGGCGCGCTGCTCCTCATGGCTTTCGATGAACTTGCGGGCGGAGGCTCTGTCGATGTCCTTTCGCTTGCACACCGCCTTGATGCGGTCGTCGATGTTGGCGGTGATGAAGATGTTGATTACATTCTTGTAGTCGCGCAGCACATAGTCGGCGGTTCTGCCCACAAACACGCAGTTGCCCTCATCGGCAGCCTTTCTGATGGCGTCGCTCTGGAACTTGTACAAGCCTTCCTGCGAGAAGTCGTTGTGATAGAAGTTGTTGTCGCTCAGGAAAGGCAGATGGGTATGGAAGAGAGACTTGAAGAATCCCTTCTGCTCATCGTTCTGCTCGAAGAATTTCTCTGAAAAACCGCTCTCCTTGGCGGCAAGGTTCAGCAGTTCCCGGTCGTAGCACTTGCAACCGAAATCCTCCGCCAGCTTCTCGGCGATGATATGGCCGCCGCTTCCTATCTGGCGACCCACGTTTATGATAATCTTATTCATTTACTTTGAACTTTGAATTTTGAACTTTGAACTTTATGATAAGCCTTTGAACTTTATGATAAGCCTTTGAACTTTGAATTTTGAACTTTGAACTTTATGATAAGCCTTTGAACTTTGAGATTTGAACTTTGAACTTTATGATTAGTAAAGCTGTTAATCACTAATCATTAACTTTCATGTTTTCTTTATGTTGTCTTTTCAACTTGTTCATATACCATGACATGACGATGGCAGCGATGACTGCGGCTGAGAAGTCGGAGATAGGCATACTGTACCATACGCCATCAATATCCCATATCATCGGCAGGAAAGCCAGGAGCGGCAGAAGGATGAGCAACTGTCTCGACAAGGAGAGGAAGATGCTGATCTTCACCTTTCCGATGCACTGGAAGAAGTTGGTGATGACCATCTGGAATCCGATGATTGGGAAGCAGAACATCACCACTCTGATTGCCTTGATGCCCAAGTCTATCAGCTGCTTATCGGTAGTAAACATTCTCGCGCAGTAGTAAGGCAGGAACATCGCTATCAGCCAGCCCGTCACCATGATGGCGGTGGCGGCGATGATGCTCAGGTTCAGCACGCGCATCAGTCTATCCAGTTTCTGGGCACCATAGTTGTATCCGGCAATAGGCTGCATTCCCTGGTTTACGCCGAACACGAACATCACGAACACCATTGCAATACCATTGGCTATTCCGTAGGCACCCACGGAGAGGTCGCCTCCGAAACGCACCAGCTGGTTGTTGATGAAGATGACGATGATGCAGGCGCACACGTTCATCAGAAAAGGCGAAATGCCGATGGCGAGGATGTTATCTACGAGCTTTCTCTTCAGTTTGTAGATGCCTTTCTTGAAGTGGAGCAGCTCGTTCTTGTTGCTGAAGAGCTTGAACTGCCACATCAGCGCCATCAGCTGCGATAGGATGGTGGCGATGGCGGCACCCTGTATTCCCCATTTGAAGACGAGGATGAAGAGCGCATCCTGTATCACGTTCATCACCACCGTGAAGATGGTGGCGTACATCGCCTGCTTGGGTTTGCTCGCTGCTCGGAGCAGGGCGTTCATGCCGAAATACATGTGGCTCACCACATTGCCCAGCAGGATGATGACCATATACTCATGGGCATAGACGAGCGTCTGGTCGCTGGCTCCGAAGAATCTCAGGATAGGGTCGAGGAAGAGCAGACAGATGATGCTCAGTCCGATACCGATGATGAGATTCAGAGAAATCGTGTTACCCAGAATGTTCTGCGCCGTGGCATAATCCTTTTGTCCCAGCTTCACGCTGATGGCCGTAGATGCTCCTACGCCCACACCGGCTCCGAAAGCGGCGGTGAGGTTCATGAAGGGGAAGGTGATGGCGAGACCTGAGATGGCCATGGCTCCCACACCTTGACCGATGAATACACGGTCAACAATATTGTAGAGTGAGGCGGCGGTCATCGCAATCATCGCTGGCAGGGCGTACTGAACGAGCAGCTTGCCCACCGGCTTCGTACCTAATTCTAATGTCGCTTGTTTATTTTCCATTTATATCTGTTTTTTCCTCATAGACCATCGCACAGCTCCTTTCAGAAAGCAACTGCGGCGGCTACTTGTCTGCAAAAGTACAAAAAATATCTGATACCTTATTATATATATAAGAAAAACTTGCATTTCCTGATAAAAACTTCCCTTTTCTTTTGGCATTCTCATACAAAAACTGTACTTTTGCAGCTTAGTATAAACAATAACAATCTGATTGGGCAACAGCAGTCAGACGAGAATGTAACAATATAACAATCGTACTACCGATAAATGATGAAAAGATATTTGATGCTTTGTGCATTTATTCTGTCCACCTTGACATTGTTGGCTCACGATGACAAGGTAACTGGCATTCTGGAGACCGATATGGTGTCTTTCCCTGGTGGAAAATGCCAGATGTATCGTCTTTACCTCAAGGATAAAGACCTCGACCATACGCCCTTTTCGGTGAACCGCCCTTCGGAGTTCCTCTCCCAGCGCTCCATCGACCGACGTAAGCGCCAGGGCATTCCTGTAGATCTGACCGACCTTCCTGTGGCTCCGGCTTACGAAAAGCAGGTGACTGAGGCTGGCATCGAGATTGTGGGGAAGAGCAAGTGGAACAATACGCTGCTCATCCGCATCCACAAGGACAAGGAGCTTCGCAAGTTGGATGGCCTGGAATTCATCACCAAGAGGAAGAAGGTGTTCCAGGCTCCCGATTCCGTAAGTCAGAGTATGCGCTCGAATGTACGCAATGGACTGAACGAGTGGAGTCAGGGCGATGGATTCTATGGTGCAGCTGATGCTCAGCTGAAGTCGCTGAACGGCAAAAGGCTCCACGAAAGTGGCTATTGCGGCAAGGGAATGATGATAGCCGTATTCGATGGCGGATTCATGAATGTGGATAAGATTCCTGCCCTGCACAAAATCAAGCTGGCGGGTGTGAAGGATTTCGTGGTTCCTGAATCCAAGAATGTCTTCGGAGAGATGGAACATGGCACGATGGTGCTCTCTACGATGGCTGCCCATGCGCCCGATTTCTATGTGGGTGTGGCTCCTGATGCGCAATATCTGCTGATAAGATGCGAGGATGAACGCACCGAGAGCCTTGCCGAGGAGGATTACTGGGCAAGTGCTGCGGAATATGCTGACAGCTGTGGCGTGGATGTCATCAATTCTTCGCTCGGCTATCATGGCTTCGATGATTCTTCGATGGATCATCACTATTATGAGCAGGATGGCAACACCGCCCTCATCTCCCGAACCGCATCGATGTGTGCCGACAAGGGAATCGTATGCGTGAACTCTGCCGGAAACGACGGTATGGGTTCCTGGAAGAAAATCAATTTCCCTGCCGATGCCAAGGATATCCTCACGGTGGGAAGCATCAACGAACATGGCATGAATGCTGCCTTCAGTGCCGTAGGACCTACGGCGGATGGCAGAATCAAGCCTGATGTGATGGCCTTCGGAAGTCCTACCTGCGTGATTACGGGCAGGGGCAGCATCATCAATGATAATGGAACTTCGTTTTCCTCTCCGCTTGTAGCGGGTATGGTGGCTTGCCTCTGGCAGGCGCTGCCTGGCAAGACTGCCAAGCAGATCATCAAGCTCGTAAAACTGGCTGGCGATAACCAGCAGCATCCCGACAATGTCTTCGGATACGGAGTGCCTGATTTCTGGAAAGCTTATCAGACGGGGAAAGCGATTAAGTAAACTTGGAACTTTGAACTTGGAACTTTGAACTTTATGATTAGTTTTGCTGCTATATGATAGGGGAAGTTCCATGGAGGCTAAGTACCAAGTAATAGTATTCATAAAGTTCAAAGCTCAATGTTCAAAGTAAAAAGATTATCTCTATATGAATTAAACTCGATAGTCAGCGAAATCATTTCGATGTCCTTACCCGACAGCTATTGGGTGGAAGCGGAACTCTCCGAGGCTCGCGAGGGTTACGGCGGGCACTGCTATCTGGAACTCATCCAGAAGGATGAACGCTCCAATACGCCGATAGCCAAGGCGCATGCCAACTGCTGGCGAAACCGCTGGATGCTCATCAAGCCGAATTTCGAGCGAGTGACGGGGCAGCGCATTCATGCCGGCATGAAGGTGCTGCTCAAGGTGCACGCCCAGTTCCATGAGAACTATGGTTTCTCTTGGATTGTAGATGACATCGACCCCAACTATACGATGGGCGATATGGCTCGCAAGCGGTTGGAAATCGTCAATACGCTGAAGGCTGAGGGCGTCTTCGAGCTGCAGAAGGAGCTGGTGCTCCCGATGTTCTGCCAGCGCATCGCCGTGATTTCGAGTGCCACGGCAGCCGGATATGGCGATTTCTGCAATCAGCTTGCCGATAATGATTACGGCTTGCAGTTCACCACCCGCCTCTTTCCTGCCACGATGCAGGGCGAGGGAGTGGAGCAGAGCATCATCGCTGCCCTGGACAGCATCAATGCCGAATATGAGGAGTTTGACTGCGTTGTCATCATCCGTGGCGGTGGTGCTACCAGCGACCTTTCCGGTTTCGACACCCTGGCGCTTGCCGAGAATGTGGCTAACTTCCCGCTGCCTATCATCACGGGTATAGGACACGAGAGGGACGAGAGTGTACTGGATATGATTTCCTTCCAGCGGGTGAAGACACCGACTGCCGCTGCCGCCTTCCTCATCAATCATCTCGCCGAGGTCTATGCCCGGGTGATGAATGCGCAGGAGGCTATCGTGCAGAACGTGAAGCACCGGTTGCAGGTGGAGAAGATGAGGATCGAGAGATTGAGCAGTACCATTCCCGTGCAGTTCTCGCTGGTGAAGACGAAGCAGGGGGCGTATCTCGACCGTCTGATGACTCGTATTACGACGAATCTGCAGTCGAAGGTTGCAAATGTCCAGCGCCGTTTAGAGATTCTCTCGCAGAATATCCAGCCGGTACTGGAGCGGAAGATGCTCAATGAGAATCATCGACTGCAGCTTCTCCAGCAGCGCATCCAGGCGCAGGATCCGGATCTGCTGCTGAAGCGTGGCTACAGCATCACGCTGAAAGATGGCAAGAGCATCCGTTCTGCCTCTCAGCTGAAGGCTGGCGACATCATCGAAACGAGATTCGCCGAGGGTCATGTGAAGTCGGAAGTAAAATAATTCCCCACACGCCCTGAGGCAATAGGTTTTCCCCGCACGCCCTGAGGCAATAGGTTTTCCCCGCACGCCCTGAAAGGGCAGAAGCTCCTAGCCCAGGGCAACGCCCTGGGTATACTAGCGTTCAACAAGACGCCCTGTAAGGGCAAAAGCTTTGTATATTGCCTGTTAATTGAAAGCTCTTGCCCTTTCAGGGCGACAGGCCTGGACCATAAAAACCCAGGGCGCTGCCCTGGGTATACTAGCGTTCAACAAGACGCCCTGTAAGGGCAAAAGCTTTGTATATTGCCTAGTAATCGAAAGCTTTTGCCCTTTCAGGGCGACAGGCCTGGACCATACAAACCCAGGGCGCTGCCCTGGGTATACTAGGATTCAACAAGACGCCCTGTAAGGGCAAAAGCTTTGTATATTGCCTAGTAATCGAAAGCTTTTGCCCTTTCAGGGCGACAGGCCTGGACTATACAAACCCAGGGCGCTGCCCTGGGCTAGGAGCTTCTGCCCTTTCAGGGCGTATGGATAAAAGTATACTAGCATTCAACAAGACGCCCTGTAAGGGCAAAAGCTTTGTATATTGCCTAGTAATCGAAAGCTTTTGCCCTTTCAGGGCGACAGGCCTGGACCATACAAACCCAGGGCGCTGCCCTGGGCTAGGAGCTTCTACCCTTTCAGGGCGTGTGGATAAAAGCTGGCAATATTTGATTCAAAAGTACACATTAAACACTACACATTAAACACTATATAAATATGGCAAAAGAAGAAATGAAATACGAGCAAGCTGTAAGAGAGCTTGAGCAGATTGTAGAAAGAATGGAGAATGATGAACTGGATATTGATCAGCTCTCCGAGCAGTTGAAACGTGCCAAAACCTTGGTGAAGCTCTGCAAGGACAAACTCACCAAGACCGATGAGGAAATCAAGAAGCTCCTTAGCGAAGATTGATTTCCCCTCTCACCAGTTTCGGCGGATTTGCAATCCGCCGCCAGTTACCTATTTCGGATTTGCAATCCGCTTCAAGTAACGGCGCAAGAACGAAAAAGTACCCATAAAATGGTAAAATAATGCCAGTTTCGGCGGATTTCAAATCCGCAAAGAAATAGGTCGAACCTTTTTTGTCTGCGGATTTCAAATCCGCAGGAACGCCTACGGAGGATTGAAGCCCCCGCTTGTTTCGGTGGATTTGCAATCCGCCGCCAGTTACCTATTTCGGATTTGCAATCCGCTTCAAGGACCGGCGCAAGAACGAAAAAGTACCCATAAAATGGTAAAATAATGCCTCAAAACGGCAGAAATACGTAAAATAATAACGTTTCTACTAAATTTATCGCAAAATAGTTGCAGATTAATAGAATATTTTGTACTTTTGCATTCAAAATATTAGTAGAACATTAAAAAATAAGATGTTATGAAAGACTTAGATTGGTCTAATTTGTCATTTGGCTATCGCCAGACTGACTACAATGTTCGCTGTTACTATCGCGACGGCAAATGGGGCGAAATAGAAGTTTGCTCTGATGAGTATTTGAAATTGCACATGGCTGCAACCTGTCTGCACTATGGTCAGGAAGCATTCGAGGGTCTGAAGGCTTACCGTTGTCCAGACGGCAAGGTACGCGTGTTCCGTATGGACGAGAACGCTGCCCGCCTGCAGAGCACATGCCGTGGTATCCTGATGCCAGAGGTGCCAACAGAGTTGTTCGAGGAGATGGTGAAGAAGGTGGTCCGCCTCAACCAGGAGTGGATTCCTACCTACGAGAGTGGTGCTACGCTCTATATCCGTCCTTTGCTCATCGGTACAAGTCCTCAGGTGGGTGTGCATCCTTCTAAGGAGTATTGCTTCCTCATCTTCGTAACCCCAGTGGGTCCATACTTCAAGGGTGGATTCTCTACCAACCCATACGTCATCATCCGTGATTTCGACCGCTCTGCTCCTCTCGGAACAGGTATCTATAAGGTAGGTGGTAACTACGCTGCTTCCCTCAGAGCCAACAATATCGCTCACGAGAAGGGTTATGCCTGCGAGTTCTATCTCGACGCCAAGGAGAAGAAATACATGGATGAGTGTGGTGCTGCCAACTTCTTCGGTATCAAGAACAATACATACGTTACTCCTAAGAGTACATCCATCCTCCCATCTATCACCAACAAGAGCTTGATGCAGCTGGCTGAGGATCTCGGTATGAAGGTAGAGCGCCGTCAGATTCCTGAGGATGAGTTGGATACATTCGAGGAGGCTGGTGCTTGCGGTACTGCTGCCGTTATCAGCCCTATCAGCTACATTGATGACCTGGATACAGGCAAGCGCTACAACTTCGGTGAGAAGCCAGGTCCTGTCTCTAAGCATCTGTATGATACTCTCCGTGGCATTCAGTATGGTACTGTAGAGGACAAGCACGGTTGGACAACCGTAGTTATTGAGTAAAAACCAATAAGAGATAATATTAAGTTCAGAGCACTTTGAGGAGTTTTCGCTTCTTGGAGTGCTTTTTTTATGCTTTTTCCCTTGGAGTTTCATAAAAATATCGTATCTTTGCCCACAGAAAATATAACTTCTTAAAAGAAAGGAAAGATTATGCAGACAACTATCAACATATCATTGGATGTACCTCAGTCTTATCAGTTGGATACATTGAAGCAGGAGCTGACAGAGTATGCTAAGAAATTAGTGGCTAAAGCTAAGCCTAAGGCAAAGGTTGCAAGAAGGCAATATGCTCATGATGCTTTATGCGGTATAATGAAGACTGATAAGTCGGATAAGGAATTAATAGAGGAGTATCTGAAAGAAAAATTTCAAATTTGACAGCGATGAAAGTCTTTTTAGATACTAATATTTTTATCGAATATACCACGTGCCGTAAGCAATTCAGATGGGTACGTGATGTTTTCAAGAAGCTGTCAATGATGAGCGCTTTACCGACATAGAGGATAGCTTCCAGTATCATTGTGCCTTGCAGAATGATTGTGATGTCTTATTGACTATCAATATCAAAGATTACAAGAACGTATTGGGGCAGAGACCCGAAGTCTTGACTCCTGAGGAATTTGTAGAGAAGTATCTCAAATAATATCATAAACAAGAAGCCTCTCGGCATTGCTTTGCCGGGAGGCTTCTTCGGCTCTTACGGCTGGTGGAGGTTAACAGGTTAACAGTTAACAGTCGATTTTTCGATAGTCCCCCTCGCGTACCTTATTATATAATAATATATATATATACTTCTTTTTATAGATATGGGGTGGGGACCATGCATTTTTCGGCTGTTAACTGTTAACCTGTTAACCCTGCCTATTTTTCAAACCATCTTTATGCTTTTCGATAGAGAACTCATAGAGATGGGGGATAAGAAACTATCACTTAGCTTCTTTAACACTTTCCGGGCTTCATAGATGGCAAGGATCGGTCATCTATTATGCCTCCAGCTTGCCATCTATTAAGCCTCTTTCGTGTCGCTTTCGTGTCGCTTTCGTGTCGCTTTCGTGTCGCTTTCGTGTCACTTTCGTGTCGCTTTCGTGTCGCTTGTTTGATCCTTGTATTTCCCTTTATCTCGTAACCGGGAATACGTAGTATTCTCTATCTACATCGAAATCAAGCACCCACTGGTCAACGATGATATTGTCATCCAGCGCCTTGATTTCTACAGTATGATAGCCGTCAAGCAGGGTTACGTAGAAGCTCTTGAGCGCCTGTCCGCGCCAATGATTCATCTTCCATTCCTTGGAGTTGTAATCCTCCTTCATCTGGCAGATTACCGGCTCTGCACCGTCGATGCTCACGCTTACCCGCATATTCTTCTCGTATGGCAGATAGCTCGGGATGGTGGCGAGGGTGAATTTCGCATCTCCTATGCTGCTGTTTACGAATCTGTATCTCAGGATGGCTCCCTTTGGCAGCTTCACGGCGTTGTTGCTATGACCCAGCAGCGGTTTCAGCTGGATCTTCTCCGCAGTTCCATCTTTGGCTGCAGGTGCCTGGAAGGCATTCGTCCAGTCGTATGCATTCTTGGCGGTGATGTTCTTGGTGAATGTCACCAGCGGCTGGAGATCTTGATTTCTGTCGAAGGCATCCTGCATCAGAAGCTTGATATCCTTGGCAGGTAGGGTGCCCGGCAACTGCGGAGCCTGCATTTCTGCCCCATCTGTAGCGATGATGCTGCTCCATTTGCCCTTGCCCAGCTTCAGATAGTAGGCGTTGAGCTGCTTCAGGGTGTTGAAGGCATTGAGGCTCACGGCAGCCGAAGCCTTGGCTTCATCATCATTCTGGAACAGTCCCGGACGGGCGATGTCTCTGGCTTCCTGTGCCTCCAGCTCCTTTTCGGCGATGAGGGCAGCAGAGAAGATAGGATATTTCACGATTTCGAAGAAACCGTCTCGCTGATCGGCAGGAAGGGTTCTTTCCAGATTGGCAGTCTTGGTCTTCAGCAGGTCGTAGGCGTAGAGATAGCGCTCCAACTCATTGCCGAACTCGCCCGAATGAAACTCTGTATCGCCGTATGGCATTCCCATGAAGGCTGGCTGTCGGATACTGGTCAGGCGATAGTATTCCTCCATCAGAGGCTTGATTTTCTTGGCTGCCACGTTGCCGAAGAGACTGCTGAGCCAGTTCTGCAGGTAGCTGCTGATGCCTCCCTGCAGCGCCTTGCTGTTCCAGGCGAGATCTGAAATCATGGCAAGCTGGAGCGACACCATCTTCGGATTGGTTACGTTGGCAATCCATGCGCAGTCTTCATCATGATGCATCTCCGAGCGATGGGATTTCTCCCGGTGCTCCGACTTGGTTTCCAGATAATCTCTGTTGTTGAGCATCTCGAGTACCAGGGCAGGGGAGACATTCTCCAGCTGCATCTGGTTGCCGGCACAGATCATCTTCACGTTCTCCAGGGTCTTTTTATGCTTTTTCTTGTGTTTCTTGCCAGTGATTTCCGTCACCTTGTAGTTTTCGGCAATGCAGATGTCGAAACTATCTGTCACCGCCTTGTTGTAGGCAGCCTCGTGCTTGCCGTCCACCTGCCAGAGGGTGTTGGCTCTCAGTCGCAGCATCAGTCGCGCCAGCTGACTGTAGTTCTTCTGATTCATCCACTTGCTTCCGTTGAGGGCAAGACCTCTGAATTCGATTCTCGGGATTTCTATCTTCTCCGTTCCCACCTGGGTAGAGAGATTCTGACGTGTCTGCGGCTTCAGGTCGTTCCATCCTGCCATAGGCGAAACGCCAGCCATGCGCGAGAGTTCCATGATGGCGTAGGCAGTGCCTCGTGCATCGCTTCCTATCACGATGATCTTGCCCTTTCGGGTTCCGATGTAGAAAGCATCCTTGGCTGTGATGAACTTGTGGAGAGGAGCGCCGAGCTTTTCTACGGCAGAAAACTCCTTGTTGGTGAGCTGGTTGAGCTGGTAAATCTGGATGTTGGCACTGGCTTTCTCCTTCGCCTCGTTGCCGGTTACAGCCTTCATGTCGTTGGAAAACATCCTGAGGGCAATCTTCACCACAGGCGCAGTGGTGGCGTTGATAGAGTAGCTTACCTTGCCCGAAGCATCCGCCCAGTTGATGCTGGTAGCTGCAGTCACATTCTCTTTCTTCTTACTCTTGCTGAAGGCTTCAGCGCCTGCCTGCTGCACGGAAAGACAAGCCAGAGAAAGGGCGAAACCTACTATGATTTTCTTATAATTCATTTTTATTCAGTTTTGTTGTTTTGAAGGTGGAGGGGGGAATCCGAAGTTCCTGATGTCGCAATTCGAATCCTTGATGGTGCGAATCAGAAGTTTCTGATGTCGCTTCATCGTCGTCTCCAATCTGCAAAGATACATAAAAGTGTTTAATAACTGAAATTATTTAGTTTTTATTTGCTTATTACATTAATTATTGTTACTTTTGCACCAAACAAAACAATAATTATGACATTATATCCAAAATTAATTGAAGAGGCTCTTGCTACCGTCATCTATCCCGGTACCAAGAAGAACCTTATAGAGAGTGAGATGCTGGCAGATACGCCTAGCATCAATGGTATGAAGGTGAAGGTGGTTCTGCTCTTCCCTAGAGATACCGATCCCTTCCTGAAGAGTACGGTGAAGGCGGCTGAGGCTGCCATCCATTATCATATCTCCAAGGAGGTAGAGGTGGAGATCGTTACTGAGTTCAAGTCGGCTCCTCGTCCTGAAGTAGGAAAAATGCTTCCTCTGGTGAAGAACGTCATCGCTGTAAGCTCGGGTAAGGGTGGAGTAGGTAAGAGTACGGTTTCTGCCAATCTCGCCATTGCACTTGCCAAGTTGGGTTACAAGGTGGGTTTGCTCGATACAGATATTTTCGGTCCTTCCATGCCTAAGATGTTCGGCGTAGAGGAAGAGCGTCCTTATTCAGTTCACAAAGATGGCAGAGATCTCATCGAACCTGTAGAGAAATATGGCGTGAAGCTCCTGAGTATCGGTTTCTTCGTAAGTCCTACCACGGCTACCTTGTGGCGTGGCGGTATGGCTTGCTCTGCCCTGAAACAGCTGATTGCCGATGCTGACTGGGGTGAGTTGGATTACTTCATCCTCGATACTCCTCCTGGCACCAGTGACATTCATCTTACCCTGCTCCAGACTCTCGCCATCACGGGTGCGGTGATCGTAAGTACTCCTCAGCAGGTGGCGCTTGCCGATGCAAGAAAGGGTATTGACATGTATCAGAATGATAAGGTGAATGTGCCTATCCTCGGTCTTATCGAAAATATGGCATACTTTACTCCTGCCGAGTTGCCGGAGAACAAGTATTATATCTTCGGTAAGGAGGGTTGCAAGAATCTCGCCAAGGAGATGAACGTGCCATTGCTTGCCCAGATTCCTATCGTTCAGAGCATCTGCGAGGGTGGTGATGATGGTGCGCCTGCTGCTACCAAGGTTGATTCCATCACCGGTCAGGCTTTCCTGAGCCTAGCCCAGAGCATCGTGACGGTGGTGAACCGCAGAAATGCGGAGAAGGCTCCAACCAAGATTGTCAGAACACACTAATTGTCCCCATACGTCCTGAAGATTAAAGGGATAGTCCCCGTACGCCCTGAAAGGGCAGAAGCTCCTAGCCCAGGGCAACGCCCTGGGTAAACACGTAATAAACAAAGACGCCCTGTAAGGGCAAAAGCTTTAAATATGAGAAGCTTTTGCCCTTACAGGGCGTTTTTGTATTTGCCAATAATCCCCAGGGCGTTCCCTGGGCTAGGAGCTTCTGCCCTTACAGGGCGTATGGGGCTAGCTTTTTTCTATCGGGGGGGGTAACAGATTAACAGTTAACAGCTGTTTTTTGTATGGTCAACCCTGGCGTCCTGCCGGATTTGCAATCCGGCATTAAAAAATGTCCTAACCTATTTAGGCTCTGCGGATTTGCAATCCGCAGCAAAGGAGTATGCTTTACCTTATGTTGGGGGATTGTAAATCCCCGGTTTTAATAGGTCGAACTTTTTTTTACGTCGGATTTCAAATCCGCCGGGACGCCTGGCGGGGTTGCGCTTTTGACACCCCCTTTTTTCTCAGGAGTTAACAGGTTAACAGTTAACAGCTGTTTTTTGTATGGTCAACCCTGGCGTTCTGCCGGATTTGCAATCCGGCATTAAAAAATGTCCTAACCTATTAGGCTCTGCGGATTTGCAATCCGCAGCAAAGGAGTATGCTTTACCTTATGTTGGGGGATTGTAAATCCCCGGTTTAATAGGTCGAACCTTTTTTTTTACGGCGGATTTCAAATCCGCCGGGACGCCTGGCGGGGTTGCGCTCTTGACACACCCTCTTTTTTCTCAGGAGTTAACAGGTTAACAGTTAACAGCTGTTTTTTGCATGGTCACCCCCGAAATTATCCATTGTACATTATTCATTGTACATTATCCATTATCCATTCTCCACGATTTCTTCCGCCTCATCCTCTTCTTCTGCAACTTCGGCTGTAAGATTCGCCTTGAGTCTTGCTGAGCGCAACTGCTGCCTGAAAACCAGGCAGGTAGCGAGGAAATATACGCCCGTCTGTATCCAGAGCGCTCTGAACTCCGGCAGAATATCGGCAAGAGATGCTCCCATACTGCTGATTCTCAGGAATCCTCTGATACCGAAGGTAGATGGGAAAACCCAGGCAAATCCCTGCCAGAAGGCTGGAATATTGCTCTGTGGCCACGAAATACCCGTCATGAAAAGCAATGGCACAGAGGTGAAAACCACCAGAAGCATTACATTCTCACGGTATCTTACCAGGCATGATAGCATCAATCCGAAGAATACGCACGACAGAATATAAGGTAGGAGGAAACCCAGAATGGTGGTCCAGGTTACCATACTTACGAAGCCGAAAAGTTTCGGAACAACCAGCGTCAGGTACATTCCCATCACTGCGTAAACCATGAAATAAACCATCGACTTGCCGAATACGATTCGGAAAATGCCGCCATAATGCTTGCTTACCGGTATCAGTTCGCGGTTTCTGTTCAGCTCTCTCGATGTTCCTGCTGCCATTCCGATGCCCAGCAGCATGGTTTGCTGCAGAATGAGTACCAGCACACCCGGAAGAATCGCATTACCATATCCCCCGGTGGTATTGAATATCGGAACTTCATCGAATTCCAGCGGATGGGCGGTTATTTCATCATCCCGATCCGTGAATCCTCCTCCCTTGGAAATCTGAATTCCCGAGTTGATCTGGCTTGCCACACCCTGCGCAGTCTGGAAAATCGCCTTATAGGTCAGCATCAGACTCATATCGCAATATACGCCCACATGCGCCTGTTCACCACGATTCAGCTTGGTGTCGAAATCGGCTGGAATATAGACGATTCCATGCACAGCCTGCCTTTGCACCAGCTGTTTTGCTTCATCGAGACTGTTGCAATAGTAGGTGGCCTTGACATCCGGAGAAGCATCGTAATCGCGGATAAACTCGCGGGCAGTGTGGCTGTGGCTCAGGTCAACAATCGCCGTATCCACCTCTCTCACCACCTCGTTGTTGTAAATCCACGAGTAGAGCAGCGGATAGCCCAGCGGTACCAGGATGCAGAAGATGAGCACACCCTCATCGTGGAAAACATTGCGCATTTCCGTCTTCCAGATGTAGCACATATCCCAGATTCCATTGATGATCTTATATAATAAACTACTTTTCTTCATTTAATATCTAACATTTAATCTTGAACACTCAACATTCAACACTCAACATTCAACACTCAACATTCAACACTCAACACTCAACATTCAACACTCAACATTCAACATTCTATGGCAGATACTTGTAAACCAGCATAGCCTTCTTGATATTCCAGACGGTGAGCATTGGCAGGGCACAGAAGAGTACCATCGCGCCCCAGTGGAGCACTGCATCGCTCATCGGGAAACCGTTGAAGATGTTCATCTGGTAAATCATATAATAGTGGCGCATAGGGAAGAGCTGTCCGATGGCCTGGATTGGCGAATCCATGGAGAAGAGTGGATAGGTGGCTCCGCAGATGGAGAAACTCACCACACCCCAAAGCGAACAGATACTCATCGACATGCGCAGGGAAGGCATCAGTCCGAAGGCAAAGATACCGAAGCACTGGCAGGACAATACGCTCAGAATGCCCAGCAGTATGATGGGTGCTGCACCTCCCGGATGCGGGAATCCCAATACATAATAGATGTAGAACTCGAAGAGCAGGAAGATGCTCAGGAAGATGAGCGTCTGAGGCAACATCTTACCCGCGATGGCGAGATAAGGATTGTTGTTCGCCATTCGCATCCAGTCTCTGGCTCTGTTGAACTTCAGTTCCGTTCCGATGGAATAAGGGGTGATCAGGAAGATGAACAGCATGATGAGTCCCGGCACCATCACGCTCGACAGATAATAGTTGTAGTTGGCGTAAGGGTTGCCTATCATGTGCAGATCCACGGCGATAGGCTGCAGGAAGGTCATGATTTCATCGTTCGTCTTTCCCAGTGCCGACAGCTTCGCCATACCTGCTGCTGCTCCTCCCAGGGTGGAAATGGTCTTCAGATCCCGGAAGAGCAGGGAGCCTGCTGCCAGCGAAACGCTGCTGTAGTAGAAGGAAATCTTCGGCTGTCGGGAAGCCATCAGTCCTGCCTCTGTTCCGTTAGGAATCACCAGGAAGGCATAGATTTCGTTCTTCTGGATAGCATGTCTTGCCTCGGCTATGTTTTCATAGTGAGCCACCACCTTGGTGGTCTGGAAAGCGTCGAGCTTATGCACCAGCTGGCGGGAGGTATGAGAATTGTCCTGGTCAACGATGCCCACAGGCATATCCGTAGGCACACCTCCCTGCATCAGGGTAGTGAAGAAAATCACCACCACGATGGGGAAGATGACCATGCAGAAGAGATAGATGGGATTCTTCCGCATGATGCCGCACTCTCTACGGGCAATATGATATAATTTCTTGAACATAGAACTTGTTTACTTTGAACATTGAACTTTGAGCTTTGAACTTTATGATATGCTTAATTTCTCAAAATTTTATAGTAAACTCAAAGAAGAAAACTAATCATAAAGTTCAAAGTTCAAATCTCAAAGTTCAATGTTATTTAATGATGAGTGACATTCCCGGGCGCAATCCCTCCAGCTTGGTGATAGGACGTGCCTTCACCTCGAAAGTCTTGCGGTCGTAGTCGCCATTATCCTTGGTTGCCTTCCAGGTAGCATAGGAACCCTGGTCTTTCAGATAGTAAACCTTCATCTTGATTTCCTTGTTGAAGGCAGGAACGAAAGCGGTGAACTCATCGCCCTTGTTCAATCCCTGGAGATGATCCTCGCGAACATTGAAGGTTCCCCACATATCGCTCATGATAGAGATGCTCATGATAGGAGAACCGAGACCCACCAGCTCGCCTACCTTAGGATAGACATTGCTGACCTCGCCTTCGCACTGTGCCACCTGAACAGTCTCCTTCAAGAGATTCTTCACTACATCTACAGCGCTCTTGGAAGCCTGTGTGTTGTTGGCAGCCATGCGCTTCTCCTGCTCGCGGGCACCATTCTTCGCCATCTCATACTGGCTCTTGGCTGCTGCCACCTGAGCCTCTGTAGCCTTGTAGGCAGCAAATGCTTCGTCGCGCTTCTGACCGCTGATTACACCGTCGTTATAGAGGTTCTGCATGCGGTCGTAAGTCTTCTTGGCAATGGTTGCAGCAGCTTCTGCCTGCTGAACCAGCTGGAAGGCACCCTGAATCTGCTCCTTGCGCGCACCGGCATCGGTAAGATCCTTCATGGCCTCTGCTGCGGCATTGGTTGCCTGGAGCATCTGCTCCTGCGATTTCATCTCTGGAACTTCGAGGATAGCGAGGGTGTCGCCCACGTGAACGTAATCGCCCTCCTTGACTCTCAGTTCTACGATGCGGCCTGGCAACTTGCAGGATACTCTGTATTCTGATACTTCTACCTCGCCCTGGATAGTGTCGTCTTTCTGCTCAAGCGTGAAGAAGCCGATGATTCCCACGAGTATGACAACTGCCGTAAAACCGATAACGGCAAGCAGTATATTGTTATGCTGTGATTTCTTAGACATGTTTTTTCTGAATTTGAATTTTTAAAAATGTTTCTTTTGTTACTGCAGAATACCGAGCGCCTTGTTGAGCCCTACCTGTGTCAGCTTCACGTCGATTTCCGCATCGATCTTCTGGCTCTGTGCCTGCTGCCAGGCAGTCTGGGCTGCCATCACATCAGTTACCTCCATCACTCCTTCCTTGAATCCGAGGTTGGCGCATCTCAGGTTCTCGTTGGCGCTGTCAATGTTCTTGATGGCCATGTTGAGCTTCTTTTCTGCTTCCTTCACCTTGAACTGGCTTTGGGTAATCTGGAGATGGATCTTCTCGCGGGTATCGTCGAGGTTCATCTGGGCAATGTTGGTGGCTGCCTTGGATGCACGCACCTTATAGGCTCCGTCGAACCAGTTCCATACCGGAACCTGCACGATGACACCAATATTCCATACACCGGTAAACTTCTTCTGGAAACCATTGAACACATTTGGATTCGAAATGGTGTAGCCGCCGGTCAATGCCACATGAGGCAGATAGACGGCGCGAACCAGATTGGTGGCTTGCTTGGAAATATCGACCGTATTCTGGAGCATGCGCAATTCCGGACGGGTATTCATCGCAGAATCAGAAGCGGCTACTCGCTGCTGCTCTGTATCCACAGGAGTTCCCGAAAGAGCCAGCGTCTCCTTGTCTTCATCGGCAAGAGTCACTTCCTGGTTCATCGGAATGCCGCAAAGCTGACAGAGAAGCATCTTGGAGAGCACCAGACCGTCTTCAGCCTGGGTAATCTTCATCTCCGCCTCGTTCACCTTTACATCTACCTTCAGACCATCTGCCTTGGTGGCTACGCCCTGCTGAATCATCTTGTGAACATCGTCATTGAGCTTTTTCACCAGGTCTCTGTAGCTGGTGGCGAGCTTGTACTTCTGCTTCAGCGAAACGGCAAGCCAGTAAGCCTGGTCTATGCTGTAGAGGGTCTTCTGGGTCTGCATGTCGAGATCATTGTCTGCTATCTGCTCACCGATGTCTGCTATCTTGTTGGCAGCCAAGATGGCGCCGCCCATATAGATAGGCTGACGGAGCATCACGCTACCAGCCCACATATTGCGGGTGTCGGTGCGGAAAGCATCTACCACGCTCTGTCCGATGGCATTGCCCTGCTGCTGGATAGCGCTTCCTTTCTCGTTGAGCAATCCTCTGATTTTCTGTGCCTGTTCAGGGGTGAGCATTCCCTTGCTTACCAGATCGGCCATCACGTCGTTGGCATTGCCGGTGATTCCACCTACGATGTTGGAACCTAAATTGCTGAATGCTGACTTCTGACCATCATTGAGCAAAGAGATTTCCTTGCTGAACCATTCATATCCGCCCATGGCATCTACCTTTGGCAAATATTTCGTGCGTGCCGATTTCTTCAGGTTGGTCGCCACGTCCTTCTTGAGCTTAGAGGCATTGATCTGCTTGTTGTTGCGTAGCGCCATCGCACGACAACTGTCGAGGTTCAGAACCATCGTTTGAGCCTCGGCTGCAGTCATTGCTCCCATCAGCATGATAAGAGTTAGTATTTTTTTCATTCCTTTACTATAATATTATAATATTGGTGCAAATTTATGGAAATATTCGCAAACCACAAAGGATTTTTTATTATCAAATCTTTAAGAATCGAAAATTACCTTACATTATGGAAAAATGGAACATTCTTCTATTCAAATTCAACAACGATTTCTCCTTCCCAGTCGGGATTTACGGTGAATCCCAGGTTGCCTTTTCCGGAATCACCATCTTCTTTCTGGTCGGGGTCGGAGATAGTATGGTCTTTGATGCTGATATGGGTCTGGGTGATGTTGTTGCGTTTCACCGGGACGCCTTCCTTGGAATATTCCTTGATACTCTGGGCATCTGCATCCAGGATGTTGATGGTCATTTTCAACCCCTTGTTCTCTTCGCGTGGGAAGGTATAAACCGAATAATCCCTTTTCCCTTCCTGAAGCTTGAAGCTTTCGGTCTGCCGGCTCTGTACGCATCCATAACCCGTTACGGCGTCAAGGGTGCTGCTGCCTCCCGTATAGTAAAACTTGATGCTGTGTGCCTCGGCGGGGAGGGTGGCATCGGTAATATGGACCTTAAACTGTGCCACGGCTCTATTCAACAGGATGTAATTATCCGTATCCTCTCCATCTATCACATTGAAAGTGCCGTAATAGAAGAAGGTATCGGTCATCTTGTTCTTGTAGAATTTCACTTTCTCAGGGGAACTGATCGTACAGTTTCCGCTTCCGTTATGACCGATGGCAACCATTCGGTATTTTCCTGCATCCAGATTAATCCCGATATCATCGTAGCCATCTTCTGCTTTCAGATTCAGGGTCTTCACCTTTTCCTCTCCATCAAAAATGGCGATGGAAAGCCGGGAACAGTAATCTTCCAGAGGCTTTCCCTCTACTTCCTCATCTTCTTCTCCGCTTCTTGTTCCCGTAGAATTGTTTTTTGCCACGGACGCATGGATGATTACGTTGGCGTTTGCGTCATGTGAATTGGTACCCGAATCATCGAGTGCAAACTTTTCGCATGAAGTAAGCGTAGCTACCAGCATCAGCAAGAGGGATGCCAGCCAGACATAGGTCTTCTTCTTCATATCACTAAGTTTTTAAGTTTGCTTTCTATGCATGGTGCAAGACGTTTTCTTGCGCATGAAAGTCGCAGCAAATATACGATTTTTCTTCGAAAATGGCAAGGATATTCTAAAAAAACTGCATATTTTTGGCTAATTATCTTTTTTTTTCGTATATTTGCACCCGTTTTTTCAGCGAGAAGAATCATTTGTATCTATATATAACAAGGTACGCGCGTGAGAAATGGGTAAATATGGCATGGTATTTACATGAAAAGGAATTGGGTTTAAATAATAAGGAACAAGATATATTTATGGATAAGAAGATAAAAGCATTGTTTTTCGACATCGACGGCACGTTGGTGAGTTTCAAGTCTCACAGGATTCCGCAGAGTACTGTAGATGCTTTGGAGCAGGCTAAGGAGAATGGGGTAGAGGTGTATATTTCTACGGGACGCCCCAAGCAGATCATCAATAACCTCGGTCAGATAGAGCATCTCATCGATGGTTACATCACAGCCAATGGTGCCCGCTGCTTTGTGGAGGATACATTGGTGAGTCAGCACGCCATCCTTCCTTCTGACGTGAAGAAAATCATCGAGGCTGCTGATAGAGACAACTATCCTGCCATCGTGGTAAGCGAGAGCCGTTTTGCCATTCATCATTATACCGACGAGGTTTATGAAATCTTCTGCAAGGGATTGGGAGTGGATAGCAGCGTTTTTGTTACCGATCTCAATCGTTTGGGCGATGAGGCCATCTTGCAGGTCACTCCTTTCTGCACCGTAGAGCAGGAAGCGCTCCTGATGCCTACGCTCGAAAGCTGCACTTCCGGCAGATGGCATCCTGCCTTTACCGACATCACGGCGCGTGGAGCCGACAAGGGAAAGGGACTCCAGGCAATGGCTGATTATCTGGGCTTGAACATTGAAGAAACCATGGCGTTTGGCGATGGCGGCAACGACATCTCTATCATCAAGAAGGCAGGTGTAGGTGTAGCAATGGGCAATGCTGGTGATGAATTGAAGCAGGTAGCCGATTACATTACGACTCATGTGGATGAGGATGGAGTGAAGAATGCCCTCATCAAGTATGGTGTTATTGCTGAAAACTAACGTTTTGTTGGCTTTAGTCATAAAAATCTGTCTAAAAGTTTGGAAATATGCAGAAAATATGCAAAAGGGACAAGAAAATAGCTTTTTAATTGCATTTTGTTAGCTAAAAATTTGTTTATTTTATAAAAAGTGTGTATCTTTGTACCCGATATTTGTAAGTTGTTTAATTTAAGAGAGAGAAATTATGACAAAAAGACTAACCATGTTAATGGGAGGGCTTGTTCTTTCAACAGGAATGGCTCTCGCACAGACTACTGTTACAGGTAAAGTTGTTTCTCAGGAAGACGGTGAGCCGATAATTGGCGCATCTGTAAAAATCGCAGGAACAAAGACTGGTACAGTGACAGATGTGGATGGTAACTTTACTCTGCCAAATGCAGGTAAGGATGCTGTTCTCGAAGTTTCTTATCTTGGTATGGAGCCAAAGAAAGTAAAAGCTTCTGCTAAGATGAAGATTATGCTGGTTGCTGACTCAAGAAACCTTGATGAGGTTGTTGTTACTGCGATGGGTATTTCCCGTTCTAGTAAGGCTTTGGGTTATTCTGCTGCTGTTGTGGGCGGTGAGAAAATCTCTGAAACTCGTACCAGCGACGTTATGTCAAGTTTGGCTGGTAAGGTAGCTGGTGTGCAGATTTCTTCTACATCTTCTGACCCAGGTGCTTCTAATTCTGTCATCATCCGTGGTGTCAGCTCATTGTCGGGTAACAACCAGCCTTTGTATGTTGTTGATGGTGTGCCATTGAATAACTCTTCTGTTTCCAGTAGCAATGGCTTGGACAATGGTTATGACTTTGGTAATGGTGCCAATGCCGTAAACCCTGACGACGTTGCCAGCATGACCATTCTGAAGGGTGCTGCCGCAACAGCACTTTATGGTAGCCGTGCTGCCAATGGTGTTGTGTTGATTACTACCAAGAGTGGTAAGAAGCAGAACAAGGGCATTGGTGTAGAGTATAATGGTGGTTTGCAGTTTGAGTCAGTGCTTCGTTTGCCTCAGCTCCAGAACGAGTTCGGTATGGGATGGTATGGTGACAAGACTGATATCGAGAATGGTTCTTGGGGACCAGCTTTCGATGGCTCAACCTTGAAATATGGTAATGTTTATGATAACTCACAGAAACTGAAGAGCTATCTTCCTATAAAGAACAATGTCAAGGATTTCTTTGACACGGGTCTTCGCTACAGCAACAGTGTATCTTTCAATGGTGCAACTGATGCTAGTAACTTCTTCTTGAGTCTTTCTCAGATTCATGATGATGGTATTATCCCTACTGATGCGGATAGTTACAACAAATATACATTCTCTGGTCGTGCTTCTCACAAGATCAAGAATGTAACTTTGAGCATGTCTGCCAACTATGCTTATCAGAAGAACAACTTCGTGACTACTGGTCAGAAGACAGGTTCTATGTACAATGCCATCATGCAGACACCTCGCGATATCAGTATCGTAGAGATGAAGGACTTGAATGATCCATTCAATACTCCAGGTTATTACTATACTCCTTATGGTGTAACCAACCCATACTATATCTTGAATAACTACAAGAATGAGTATGAATCTGAGCGTTTCTATGGTAAGTTGCAGTTTGACTGGGATATCTTCACCGATTTGAAGTTCTCTACCCGTTTCGGTCTTGATACAACTACTGGTGATCATAATACCGGTGAACCAAACATGTCTGCTCTTTATGCAAACACTCCCAACTGGGCGGATGCATTGAAGTCATTGACTGGTTCTGTAACAGAGCAGACTGAGCGTCGCCGTGAGATGGACTTCAATGCAATGTTCAATTACACACATAAGTTCATCGATAAGTTGGATGTAAATGCAGCTCTCGGTTTCAATGGTAATGAGCGTAAGTACTCATACTTGTATGGTGCTGTTACTAATTTGACAATTCCTACTTATTTCAACTTGACCAACTCTTCAGAGAAACCATCTCTTTCTCAGTATCAGTCACTTCGTCGTTTGATGGGTGCATACGGTCAGGTAGAACTCGGATGGGACGATTGGGCTTATTTGACAATGACCGCTCGTAACGACTGGTCTTCTACTCTTCCAAAGGGTAACCGCTCATTCTTCTATCCAGGTGTAACAGGTAGCTTCGTATTCTCTAAGTTCCTGTCTCCTGAGGCTCAGAAGATCGTAACTTTCGGTAAGTTCCGTGCTGCTTGGGGTAAGACAGGTAACGATGCCAGCGTATATATGACAAACTCTGTCTATGCTCAGGCTTCAGCTAGCACTTCAGGCTGGGGTTCTAGTAGCTTCCCATTCACCAATGGTAACTACAATGCTTATACCAAGGGCAATACTCTGGGTAGCAATACATTGAGTCCTGAGATGACAACTGAGTTTGAGCTTGGTTTGAACATGGCATTCTTGCAGAACCGTGTTTCTTTCGATGTTTCATATTATGACAGAAACTCTGATAAGCAGATCTTCTCTTTGGATATGGATCCTGCTTCTGGTTATACAGCTCAGAATATGAACCTGGGTAAGATCCGCAACCGTGGTATCGAGGCGTTGGTAAGCGTAACTCCAATTAAGACCAAGGATTTCAAATGGGATCTCTCTTGGAACTTCACCAAGAACAAGAGTAAGGTAATCTCTTTGCCTGAGGAACTCGGCGGTGAATCTGTCATCTACGGTTTCTCTGGTGGTACTTCTCTCTATGCTATCGTAGGTGAGGAACTCGGTGTGTTCAAGGCTTATACTTCTAAGCGTGATGACCAGGGACGTTTGATCGTTGATGCTAATGGTCTTCCTCAGAAGACTGATAAGCAGGAGATTGTTGGTAGCATGAACAGTAAGTATCAGATGGGTATTTCTAATACCTTGTCTTATAAGGGTGTCAGCCTGTCATTCGACTTTGATATCCGTAAGGGTGGTGTGATGTTCTCTCGTACCAAGAATATTGAATACTTCACAGGTAATGCTATCCAGACAGCATACAACCATCGTAACCCATGGATTATTCCAAATTCTGTGGTTCAGTCTGGTACAGATGCTAATGGTGCTCCTATCTATACAGAGAATACTACTGCTTTGACACCAACCAATATCTACAACTATTGGAACAATGGTGCTGATAACTACGATGCAGAATTCTTGGTTGACAAGAGTTATGTAAAGCTTCGTTCGGTAGTTCTCTCTTGGGATTTGCCAAAGGCTTGGTTGGCTAATACTTTCTTGACAGGCGTTAAGGTTTCTGTCTTCGGTAACAACCTCTTCCTCTGGACACCTTCTAGCAATACATTCATCGACCCAGAGTCAACCTCTTTCGGTAACGACTTGTCTGGTAACTTCGGTGAGTATTCTGCTAACCCAAGCTCACGCAAGATGGGTTTCAATGTTTCTGTTAAATTCTAAAGGTGGATCATTTATGAAAAAAATATTATTATGTAGTGCAGCTTGCCTCTTGGCGCTTTCTAGCTGCGATATGGATATCAATGAGAATCCAAACTATCCTGCTTCTGGTGATATTACACCAACATTGGAGTTCCCTGCTGTGCAGAATGCCATAGCTGCGGTTCCTGGTGATGCAATGTTCACTTATGGTGGCTATTTTGCTCAGTATTTTGAGCAGCGTCCTGAGTATAACCAGTATAACAATATTGCTGAGCTTCACTTTGATGAGGCTTCTCAGCTCTTCGATCGTTGCTATCGTACCATCTATGCCGGTGCGATGACTGATATCAAGGATATTGAGAGTAAGACTACCAATACAGCCAACCTCTATGTCTGCAAGGTAATGACAGCTTTGGCTATGCAGTATATGGTAGATGCTTGTAGCGATGCTCCTTATACAGAGGCTTGCCAGGGAAGCTCTAATCCTAATCCGGTTTGGGATGATGGTAAGAGTGTGTATGAGAATGTTTTGAAGGCTATGGATGATGCTGAGGCTGCTATTGCTGCTTCGGATAACATCGATATGACTGACCCTATGTTCAGCAAGAACCTGAACAGCTGGAAGCGTTTTGCCAATGCCCTCCGTCTTCGTATGTATATGCGTCTGATTGATGCAAATGTAGATGCGGCTAATTATACTGCCAAGGCTAAGGCTATCGTGGCTAACGGTATCCTCCCTGTTTCTGATGTAGTATTTAATGTATATAGCAATGCAGAGGGACAGTATAATCCTTGGTATGGTAATATCTTCTCTTTGAATGCAAACAACTTCTGTGCTGCTTATCCATTGGTAACTTACTTCAATGCTACCAATGACCCTCGTGAGGCCTATGCTTTGAACAAGGCTACTGCAAGTGGTAAGTATGTAGGTGAGATTCCTGGTGCAAAGACTAAGTATTTGGATTGGGATGGTACTAAGTTGATGGATAAGGATGTAAGTCTCGTTAATACAGAGGTTGCCAAAGCTATGCCGGTTTATCTCTTTACTCTTAGCGAGGTTGAGTTCCTGAAGGCTGAGGTTGAGTTGCGATTCAATAACGATGAGGCTGCTGCCAAGGCTGATTATGAGGCTGCTGTTGAGAATGACTTCTTGTCTCGTCAGGTTGCAGGTTACTCTGATTTCATTGCAGGTGATAAGGTAAACTTCGATAAGCAGGCTACTAAGGAAGATAAGTTGAATTTGATCTATATGCAGAAGTGGGTTGCTTTGTTCTATCGTAATCACTTCGAGGCTTGGTCTGAGCAGCGTCGTACTGATGTTCCTGTCTTGTCTTCTGCTTCTGCCGAGAAGGTTCACAAGGATCCAACAAGCTATACTGCTGGTAATCTGATTGCGCCTGCTGTTAATTACTATGGTAAGGGCGGCTTGTGCAAGCGTATGCCTTATCCTTCAACAGCGCGTCAGCTGAACAAGAATACTCCTGCCGTTAAGACTTTGGCAGATCCTGTATTCTGGGATGTTAAGTAATCAATAGGTACTTTTATTCATTCATTATATAAAGATAAAAGATATGAAAAAGATATTGTTTTTGGCCTTGATGCTCAGCATGACTGCTGTTGGATTAACTTCTTGCAGCGACGATGAGGAGTTTACTGATTCAAGGATTACATATTATCCGGTTTTGGAAATCCAGGGTGATGACTTTGTTCAGGTGCCTATCGGTACCACTTATACAGAGCAGGGTTGTAAAGCTACGTTGAATGGAGAAGATTATTCTTCTAAGGTTGTAACGTCTGGTACTGTAGATGCTTCTAAGGCTGGTTTGTATTACATTACTTATTCTGCAACAAATGCTGATGGCTTCTCAGTATCTACTACTCGTACTGTAGCTGTCTGTGATCCAACCATTACAACAGATATGTCGGGTACCTATACTCTCCAGGCTGGTTCTCATCGTGATTATCACAAAGAGGATGGTTCTGTAGCTACTACTTCTTTCTCTGGTTATACCGTTAAGGTTACTAAGGCTGCACCTGGCATCTTCTATGTAAGTGATATGATGGGTGGTTACTATGACCAGAAGGCTGGTTATGGTTCAAGCTACGCAATGACAGGTTACTTCCAGTTGTTGGCTGATAATTCTCTGGTCTTGCTTTCTAGTTCTGTGGAAGGTTGGGGCGATTCTGCTACTGGCTTTAAGGATGGAAAGTATGATCCTGCTACAGGAGAAATCTCTTACGTGGTGAATTATGCTACATCAATGGATTTCGTCATCACATTGAAGTAATAAAAAAAATTAAGATTTTAAAGGAATAAGATTATGAAGAAATATATTTCAATGTTTATGTTCGCCTTGCTGGGCTGCTTAGCTCTTGTGTCTTGTGATACTGAGACTGATGAGTCGGCTGGTGGAACTGCCGTTGAGCAGATGGCTGGTATTTGGGATGTACAGGTTGATGCTGTAGATGAAAATGGTAATGTTTTGTATGAAGATCCGTATGGATTGGGTACCATTACTGTGAATACCTACAATACTGCTGCCAATAGCGATAAGGAAATGTGGTTGCAGGATGCTGGCTTCTGGGGCGTACAGATGAAAGTGGATGTAGATTATGCTGCCAAAACTTTCTCTGCAGCTGCTGGTTCTAGCTATAATCCTTCTAATGCTGAGGCAGGCAATGTTGAGTTGCTCGAAGGTCAGGTGTTATTGAATCAGGGAAAGAACCTTCACGGACTTCCTTGTGATAGCATCTGCTATAAGGTTAAGTTCAGCGATGATGATAATGCTTTGACTTATCGCATCTCAGGAGTTAGACATTCTGGCTTCTATGAATAATAGATTAAACTCTATTAAAATAATAAATGGATATAATATAAGGCAAAGTGATTTGCCTCGTTGTTGACCAAGTCAACACTTATATCTCTCTCGTCTTGGGGACTGGCAGTGGCCGGTCCCCTTTTTTTGTAAACATCAAAATATATACGTATTATGCCAAGAAACACGAAAGAACCAGAGTCTTTATTCCCTCCTCACCTTATCTCTTTCCCTTCCTTGTTGATGATGGAAATAAGAGTCAGGATAAAACTATTGACAAAAAGAAAGGCACGATACGCCTATATCGAAATGCCGAAGCCCGTATCTCCTACCACCTCAGGAAGTTAGGTGCTAAGATAGGTATCAAGGGCAAACTCACCCTCTATGTCGCCCGCCATTCCTGGGCAACGGCAGTAAGAGATAACCATATCTCTATCTCAGTCATCAGCGAGGCATTGGGACATCATACCGTAACCACCACACAGATCTATCTCCGCTCCATCAAAAGCTCAGAAGTGGATGATGCCAATGCCAGGATACTGGCAGTTCTATAAGCCGAAAAAAGAATAAAATAGGGATTTTGAAAAATGAACCAAAATGAACCAATTTTTCTGAATCTTTACATAAGAGACACAGAAATGACGAAAACATACTTTCAATCAACGACTTAGAAAATTGCGTATGATAAGAATTCTAAAAAAATGTTGATTTTCGTAGAATGATACTAATTTTTTAACACGCATAATTTGCTAGTTTGCAACAATATTCGTATTTTTGCAGAGAGTATCTGTGTCTCTTATGTAGAGATTCAGATGATCGACATCAAAAAACGAACTTGATTCGCATGATGAAAGAGACAAATATACAATCACAAGTTACGTCCACTATTGCAGGGGACGACGGCGAAGCCGTGGCAAATAGTGAAGAAACCGCTAAGAAATTGACTCTCCAAATGCCTAATGAAGGGCTTGAAAAACCTGCTGATGCAGGATGGTATGTGGCTGTAGTGAGAGTGAATTGTGAAACGAGAATAGCTGATTCTATACGGATAAATCTTAATTACAATCATATTTGGTTTGACTACTGGATTCCCAAGGTAAAAGTGGTTTATCTCGACAAGCGTTCCAATAAGCGAAGAGTGAAAGAAAAGCTGTTTCTTTCTACCTTCATCTTTTGCAATGTCTCTCAGAGACAACTTGATAAAATCCGATTCCGTTCGGATGTGTATAAGATGCTGACAATGCCTGGACAAAGGAAAATATACCAGATTCCCGACCAGGTTATTGCCAACTATCGATATTTTGTTGAGAATGACGAAGAGCCTGTCACTGCTGCCCCTGTTCCTTTGAAGAAAGGTATCAAAGTGCGAGTGACTGCAGGTAGCATGAAAGGTGTAGAAGCATACGTACAGAGCTATAATGGCAAGAAAGCCGTTATCGGCAGCGAAATCAAGTACATCAGTGGTGCAACGCTTACGATAAGTAGAAATTTACTCGAAGTCGTTGAAGAAGATTGAGTGGTAGAATGATCTTGTTGCATTAAAAAAGAAAACGTAGATATATACCCATTAATATATTTAGAATAAAGATTAAGTTATATTATTTATGAGTGATAAATTAAATCAGAATAGTTCAGAAAAGAAGCCATTCTCAGGGATGCTGTATCAGCTCAAAGTATCCCTTTTTGTAAACAAACTGACGAATTGGTATTTTTCTAAGGCTACACTGCCATATTGGTGCATCATGGTACTCGATAGCATCGCTATCGTAGTGGCAGGAATGATTGCAACCTATATCGCAGGAGGAGGCGAGCTGATAGCTTCCCATTTCTGGAACTATCTCCTCACTTTCATTTGTTCCCTGCCACTCTTCGTAGTCGGCATGCGAATCTTCCATACCTATTCCGGTATCATGCGCTACTCGTCATTCGTTGACCTGCTTCGCATTTCCGGAGCCCTCGTTGTCGGTTTCATTCTGAACAGCATTCTTCTCATGGTGGTGCCAGACAGTATCCGCTGTGAGCTTACCACGGAGGCTATTGTCGTCATGCTCTTCATATCCATGATAGAGATGTGGACGATGCGAATCCTCGTGAAGTATATGTACGACTCCAGTTTTTCAGCTGAAACCAAGACTCCGGTTTTCATACTCGGAGTAAGAGAGGGTGGTATCTCCTTGGCAAAGTCTATGCGCAACGACCATCCTTCACAGTATGTTGTCAAAGGATTCTCTACCGAAGAAGCCGCAGTGGTAGGCAGATTCCTGCTGGGTTGCGAAGTCTATTCCTATGATGAGACTTTGATAGGCGTCATGCACAAGATGAATGTCAAGACCCTCTTTGTAAGCCCTCTGGTCACAGAGAAGTTCCTGGAGAAGCAGGATATGATTGACAAGCTTACTGCAGAAGGCATCAAGATTATGATGATGCCGAAGGCACTGAGCTGGGACGGCAAGTCAAACCTCCGTTATCAGATGATGCACGAGGTAGATATCGAAGACCTTCTTCCACGAGACAAAATCGAAGTGGATATGAAGGCGATAGGAAAGCTCCTCTGCGGTCGCACCATTCTGATTACAGGAGCAGCCGGCAGTATCGGTTCCGAGATGGTGAAGCAGATTGCCATCTATAAGCCACAGCGCCTGATTCTCGTTGATGAGGCTGAGACCCCAATGCACGATGTCCGCCTCTTCATGAACAAGAACTATGCTGATCTTCCTTGCGAAACCATCGTAACCAGCATCACCAATGCCACCCGTATGGAGCGCATCTTCTCTGAGTACCATCCAGACTATGTATTCCATGCTGCAGCCTATAAGCATGTACCGATGATGGAGGACAACCCATCAGAGGCTGTGCAGAATAATATATATGGTACGCGCGTGATAGCCGATATGGCTGTGAAGTACGGCACCAAGAAGTTTGTGATGATCTCTACCGATAAGGCTGTGAACCCAACCAACGTGATGGGCTGCAGCAAGCGAATCTGCGAGATCTACTGCCAGGCATTGAACAAGGCGATTGTGGATGGCGAGGTAAAGGGTGTTACCCAGTTTGTAACCACAAGATTCGGCAATGTCTTGGGAAGTAACGGTTCCGTTATCCCAATCTTCAAGAAGCAGATTGCGATGGGCGGTCCGATCACCGTCACCCATCCCGACATCATCCGTTTCTTCATGCTGATCCCTGAAGCCTGCAAGTTGGTATTGGAGGCTGGAACCATGGGTAAGGGAGGCGAGATCTTCGTCTTCGATATGGGTAAGCCAGTCCGCATCGCCGACCTGGCAAAGCGTATGATAGCCCTTTCGGGAGTAGATGGCATCGACATCAAGTATGTTGGACTCCGAGATGGTGAGAAACTCTTCGAGGAAGTTCTGAACGACAAGGAGGCGACCGTTCCAACCCATCATCCAAAGATTATGGTAGCCAAGGTTCGTGAGTATCCATACGAATTGGCACGCAAGAACGAGGAAGACCTCTATCAGCTCTCCTTCACCTACGATGACATGGCGATAGTGAAGAAGATGAAGGAGATAGTGCCAGAGTACAAGAGCCAGCACTCGAAGTACAGCGAGCTTGATGCAAAGTAAACATTCAACATTTAACATTCAACATTCAACATTAAAAATAAAATAAAGATGTTATAACTCATATTAATCCTTTTCGGAGTTCTCTCTGTCATAGCCCTTCTCATCATCCTGTGGGACTATTTCAAGCATGGAGGTGCTGCGGTATGGGACCCAGAACATCCCGGTAGAATCATTACCCTGAAGGAAGCCAAGGCCAGAATTTCCTTCAGCCATTCCTTGACATCGAAGCAAGGACAGCTCTTGCGAACCCAGGGGAGGTCGCGATGGCCTAGAATCTCGGCATCGGGATAGTCGAGGGCGAGACCGTAGAGGAGGTCTTCCAGAGAATCTTTCTGGGCTGGAGTGCGAGTGTCGGCAGGCTTGCCTTTCTCGTCGAGACCACCCTCGTAGCAGATTCCGATGCTGTGGGCGTTGTAGTGACGGGCGTGAGCACCCACCTCGTTTGACGGATTTCCAGTTTACTTTCATGATGATTAGTGATTAATGATTAATGTGGGAGACAAAAGGAAGCGGGCAGGATGAGCAAGCATCCGTTCAGGACGATGAATTGACGATGTTGAATGCTGAGTGATTTCGTAAATCCATAGACGTTTGTTATAATGTTGAATGTTAAATGTTGAATGTTGAATTTTTCCCACACGGATACCATCCATAAGTATGATACTTAGCTGTCGTAACCAAGATACTTAGCTATCGTAACCAAGATACTTAATCCTCCATGGTATCGTTAGGATCGATGACGGCATCGCTGTTGATTTCGCAACCCTCCTTCTCGATCACAGCCCAGCCGTTGCCGTGCTCCTTGTGAATCTTCTTGAATCCCAGACGAGACATCACGGCACCGATGTTGTGAGAGTTCAGGTTCTGGCGCAGGGCAGGGTTGACACCAATCTTCTCCAGAATCTCCGAGGTGTAGCGGAACTTGATGTACTCCAGTGGCGTGTCGGGCAATGGCACCTTGTAATACTTCAATATCTGTTCCTCGGCATAGTTGGCAACCATGAAGAGGCGGTTGTGGAGGCGCATCAGCTCGATGTCATCGCGAGTCAGCCAGAATGTCCAGTTCAGAGGCGAGTTCTTGAAGAAAGCTTCAAGGTCGTAGGCAAGTCCGGCGCATCGGGTGATGTCAGCGCAAGCCTTGTCGCACTCCAGTCCCAGCAGATGCTCGTAGTAGCTCTGCGCCTTCTCCAGCATCAGGTGGAAGAGGTCGAGGATGGTTTAGCATGCGCTGCTTATAAAAAGAGTGAAACGCTAAAGTTCAGCTTCAGCCCTCGTTCTTGAAAGCTGCTGCAAAGATATGAAAAAAGGTTGAAACCGCCGGGAATCCTGTACCAGAGACCAGGTGATGCAGATAATGGACTATCTGGACAACATAGAAGAGGAGTATCACAAGTCCTATCCCGACGATCCCTGCCCGATGGAAGGCGGCTACAAGGCGAGCTTAGAAAGGTTGGTGATAGAATCCATAGGAGCAGAGTGAGATTTACCACCTGAGACCGAATAAGTCTAAGAAATCTGTGTTAATCTGGGGGAGATTAGAGCAAGAAGCAAAAACTCCCCCCAAAAATTTGGTAGTTTCATCAAAAAACCTTATATTTGCAGCCAATAATTAGAATATTACGATTATGGCAACATTGGTACTCGATAATACATTATATCAAGGCTATGCAACAATTGCAGAGCAGAATAACATCAGTGTGACTGATGCTATGGCAGAAGCTTTGCGATTATTGAAGCAACAGCTGAAAAAGAAGCCAAGCCTTTCGTTAAGGCAACGACTTGAGAAGCGAATTCTTGAACTTCGAGATTTGCCAGCGAATTGGGATTACGCAGGTTCCCCTTCCATATCATCAGAAGCATGTGATTATTCTCAGAAGGTTGTTTCATCCTGTAGCGAATCATTGCTTCAGGGATTAGCAATATTCCCAAATACCAATGGCTATATATTAATGCAATGGAAGACCTCCAAAGGAGATGCCTGTTTATCTATTCTTAGTGATAGGATAGTGTATGATGTCAATTATGGAGAGACAGAGAAAGAGGGCATCCTCCCACTTTCGGAACTCCCTAAATTTTTGGAAGTCTTAAAGAACATAGCCTAATGGAATGTGATATAACATTTGAGAAACCAGTATTGAAAGATAGGGAGGAGATAGCTCGATTGTTGTCCTCTCCAGCCTTTTATGACGAAAATACTCATCAGTTGAATTTTGCGGCATTCTTTTCAAAAAGACAGAAAGCCATTATGTGGGTTATGCTCTTTTTACTCCAAGGTATTTAGCAAACTTACATGATAGATTAAGAATATATCCTGTTAAAGCAGGTCTTAGTGATCATTGTGGAATGTTTTTCTTGGGAAAGGATAAGAAGATAGTTTGTGATGACTTGACGATTCGGCCTTATACATTAAAGACATTGCGTTCACTTTGTGACTTATTACAAGCTAATGTTGTTTTAAAATAGGGGTAGTACCCTCACTCTTAGCAAGATAATAGCAAACTATAGCAAGATAATAGCAAGTTGTAGCAAGGCGGTCCCATCCCGCAAAACTATGGCGAAGACCTTTGATGGTCCGCCAACCTTATAGCGTAGCGGTTCCGAGCACCGGAGGGCGGTTACATCCCTAATCCCTATGGTAGGGATTTAGGGCTTGGGTATAGGGTAAGGCCCCCCTCTTCGCAAGAGGGGGACAGGGGAGTCGAAAAAATACAATAATTAATAAGGAGATTACGTTATGAACATAGAAGAAAAAAAAGCTGATTTTATGCGTCGCTTCAAGGCTTCTAGGGAACGAAAGGCAGAATACATAACACAAATGGAAAAGCGTATGCGTGATGACTATCGCCGCAGAACCGGTAAGGAAGCAGAATCATTTTGTGTGTTGTAATGTTTAGCCATAAGCCAAGTATAGGTTAATAAATGCATTTTTTCTCTTAAATCCTTGGTGATTACGAAATTAAATCGTATTTTTGTCGCTATGTTAGCAATAAAAATGTATGGTTATGGCAAACGACAATAATATGCAGCCTGTGACTGATGATTCACAGATAGTACTTTATCAACCAGATGATAGCATTAGGTTGGAAGTGAAACTGGATCAAGATACAGTTTGGCTTACCCAAGCACAGATGACAGAGTTGTTTCGTACAACTCGTAACAATATAACTATGCATATTCGTAACATCTTTAAAGAGAAAGAGTTAGACGAAAAATCAGTATGTAAGGAAACCTTACATACTGCCGCAGACGGCAAAAGATATCGTACTAAAATCTATAATTTGGATGTTATAATCTCTGTAGGCTATAGAGTAAAGAGTCCAATAGGAACCCGTTTCCGTCAGTGGGCGAATGCTGTTATAAAGCAATACCTGCTTCAAGGTTATTCCGTAAACCGTCACTTGATAGCCCTACAGGAGAATATGGACAAGCGTATGACCCATATTGAGGACGTTCAAGCCAAGCAGCAACAGCAGCTCGACTTCTTTATTCGAACCTCCACTCCTCCAGCAGAAATGGTCTTCTTCGAAGGTGATTTCTATACAGCAAGAGTTGCTTTAGAGAACTTGATTCGTACAGCCAATCATCGAGTAGTAATCATAGATGGTTATGTTTCATCGCTAACCCTGAGTGTGTTAGATGTTCGTAAACCGGAAGTTTCAGCGACAGTTTATACTGTAGGTGTAGGTCAAGGAATGCAACGTCTCATGGATGAGCATGACCGTCTATTCCCCGATAATCATATAGATATTCGCAAATGGAAAAACGAGTCTCATGATCGCTGGCTTATTATAGATGATAGTCTCTATCATTGTGGTCATTCTTTAAATGCCAATGGCGGTCATAAGATTTCCGCCATAACCCTGATGGGAACTTCCCCAGAGGTAATCCTCTCAGAAGTAGAATAAAACAGTATTCCTCATTCGAGCGACGACAAGTGCAGAGCGATACTGCAATGAGGAACTATTCTGGCTGTCCCAATCAGCAAGCTATAGTAAGGCGGTCCCATCCCGCACAACATGGCGAGACCTTTGATTGGTCCGCCAACCTTATAGCGTAGCGGTTCCGAGCACCGGAGGGCGGTTACATCCCTAATCCCTATGGTAGGGATTTAGGGCTTGGGTATAGGGTAAGGACCCTCCCGCTGGGGAGGGACAGGTGGGGCAAAAACAGCACTAAGGGCGGTTACATTCTCTCGTCCCTGAGGTTTCTGTCCCCCGCAAACGGGGGAACCGAAGGGGGTGTAAAGACCATTGAAGAGAGGTTTGGTGAGAAAGGTGGAGCCTTCCTTAACGGTAAGGAAGGTTTCTGTCCCCTGTAAGGGGAACCGAAAGGGTCGCAAAGACTATTGAAGGTTGGTTATCGATAATTTTATCATGTCCCTAATCCCATGTAATTATAACTCGAACAAAAAGGTGAATGTCAAGGCTGCCTAATTGGCAGCTCTGGCAATACCAATTAATAATATGTTTTTTTGAAAAATTGTTGGATGTGCTAACTGCTGAAAATCAGTAGTTACGTTCTAACGGTGATTTACGATTGTTTGTCGGCTGGCGCATTGTGGAATTTGCTGATAACTTGTAGATTTTCGGCTTTTTTCTTGGTGGTTTCAATAAAAAAGCGTACTTTTGCGGAAAAGTTTAACGTTTAAAATTATAGGTTATGGCAACATTAACTATACAAGTGGAAGATAATAGTGTTATGGCTGGACTCAAGAAAGTTCTTGAGGCAATGAAAGGCGTTGTGATTGTTCCTAATCATCAGAAAAGCATGTCTGGGATAGAAGAAGCAATGGATGATATTCGTCATGGTAGAGTGACGGAGTATGAAAGTGCTGATGATATGTTTGAAAAGTTGGGAATATGAAATACAGAATCATAGCTACCAGTCGCTTTGAAAAGGATGTAAAGCGTTGTAAAAAACGTAATCTTCCAATGGAAAAGCTAAAGAAAGTAATTCGATTACTTGAAGAGACTGGAAAATTACCTCCTGAATATAAGCCGCATAAACTATCTGGGCAATATGCGGGAAGTTGGGAATGTCATATTATGTCTGATTGGCTGTTGATATGGAAACAATATAATGATGAGCTGGTTTTAGTGATGACTAATACTGGTTCTCATAGTGACGTTTTCTAAAAACTAATCGTTTCACCATTTGGTATCGATATTGAAGCACAAGACATCAACACCTATGCAGTATTAGACTTGGTAGAGTATATTCATCATAATATAAAGGATGTAAGGAAAATTGGAAATTACCATACATTTTTCAAACATTACCATTACAGTATAGATGATAGGGGAGCTAATAGAAAAGCATTCCAAGAGAAAATCAATGAGTTGTTCGAACGCAATGGCTTAAATTATACGTTGACAGACGCTGGTCAGATTGAGCGAGAAGTCCCGTTGCCTCTTAATCTTATTATTCATCGAGTGGTGAATACAAAAGATTCAGAATTAAATAGGCTTGTCTCTGATGCTGCAGGCAAAATACGATTGCCAAAATTAGAGGATAGAAAATTGGCTTTGGACAAACTTTGGGATGCATTTGAACGTTCTAAGACCTATTTTCTTGAAGACAGAAAAGTTGATAAAAGAAAGTCTGTTGATAGAGTGCTAGACAAATTGTCTGGCAATGATACTAATTTCAGACAGTTGCTGAACGATGAATGCCTTGCACTGACAAAAATAGGTAATGATTATCAGATTCGTCATTATGAAAAAGGCAAAATTGCCATTGAGAATTCTTACGAAATCGATTACTTGTTTTATCGTATGTTTTCCTATATCAACTTATTTTCTAAGTGTATTGATTGATGCAATATAATATGATGATATAAGCGTTATGACAGCAAAAGAATATTGTATAGCCTTTTGTGAAGGCTACTTCTACGCCCAATTAGGCGAGAGACTTACCAATGGTAAAGTGACAGAACATACACTGGACTTAGCAAAGGAAACGGCTCAGACATGTATGGAGCAACAGATAGCCTATTCTTGTTTTGATGAAAAGCAAAAGCAGGTGATGAAAGAAAACCTTCATGAATGGGCAGATACAGTGATGCAAGGTTTTAAAAAACGTTTGCGTGAGAGCGGCAGATTGATAGATTCTTTATGATGCGCTAGCCGACAAACAATCGCAACTCTGTTGCGTAGACACTTATCGGCAGCCCTTTAGGGCACAGGCTTCGCTGACGATACCAAAACTCTGGCGGAGGCTATAGCGTAGCCAGCTACATCCTCTCGTTCCTGAGGAAAGAGAGGCTTGGAGAGAAAGGTGGAGCCTTCCTTAAGGGTAAGGAAGGACGGGTAGGTTTTCGAAAAGATGACTTCTTTAACGGTAAGGAAGGACGGGTAGGTTTTCGAAACAATAACAATATTATTCGGTAGGCGAAGCACCACTAGCATTTTTTATAAGCTACTTTTCGCTTTTGGTGTGGAGCCTGCCTTTTAAATAACGATATAAAGTTAAAACAAAGATATAAAGCCATGAAAGGAATAGTGTTAGCAGGTGGTAGCGGAACACGCTTGTATCCTATCACAAAGGGTATCAGCAAACAGCTGATACCAATCTTCGATAAGCCGATGATATATTACCCAATATCAGTATTGATGTTGGCAGGTATCCGTGAAATACTCATTATTTCAACACCATTCGATTTGCCAGGCTTCAAGCGCCTCTTAGGCGATGGAAGCCAGTTAGGTGTGAAGTTTGAGTATGCAGAGCAGCCATCACCAGATGGCTTAGCCCAAGCCTTCATTATCGGAGAGAAATTCATTGGTAATGATTCCGCTTGCCTCGTATTAGGCGATAATATCTTCTATGGTGCAGGATTAAATCAGATGCTGCATCAAGCAGTAGTAGATGCTGAGCAGAACAACAAGGCTACCGTTTTTGGCTATCGTGTAAGTGATCCGGAACGATATGGTGTAGCCGAGTTTGATGAGCAAGGCAATTGCTTAAGCATTGAGGAGAAGCCTGAGCATCCAAAGAGCAACTATGCAGTGGTAGGCTTATACTTCTATCCTAACAAGGTAGTAGAAGTAGCCAAGCATATCAAGCCATCCGCTCGTGGTGAATTGGAAATCACCACCGTTAACCAGGAGTTCCTGAAGGATAAGGAGCTGAAGGTACAGACCATGGCAAGAGGATTTGCTTGGCTTGATACCGGAACCCATGATTCCCTTTCTGAAGCATCCACCTTTATTGAAGTTCTGGAGAAGCGCCAGGGTTTGAAGGTAGCTTGCTTGGAAGGTATTGCATACCGTCAAGGTTGGATTACCGCAGAACAGTTGAAAGAGAATGCTCAGCCTATGCTGAAGAACGACTATGGCAAGTATCTCCTGTCCATTCTTGAAGAGAAAAATCTAACTTTAAAAAAGAATTTAGAATATTAAACTAGAAAAAGGTATCAGAACTTTCAAAATTTTTAATGGGAACAAATATTAATATGACTACAGCTTCGGTTATGGGGGGGCATAAAATACGTCGGTCAAACTTAGAGTTATATCGCATCATCGTCATGCTGCTAATAGTTGCACACCATTACGTGGTGAATAGTGGACTGATAGACGTGATGGAGGAAAATCCGCTTTCCTCTAAGTCGCTTTACCTCTATATGATAGGAATGTGGGGTAAGACGGGTATCAACTGTTTTGTACTGATAACAGGATATTTTATGTGTCGCTCGCACATCACGTTGAGGAAGTTTCTAAAGCTGTTTTTGGAGATTATGTTTTATAAGATTGTGATATGGGCGATTTTTGTAGGGACCGGATATGAGTCGTTCTCCATTAAACTTATGCTCAAGGAGTTGTCACCTATAGTATCGATTGACAATGGCTTCACCTCTTGCTTCCTTGTCTTCTACTTGTTTATTCCATTCCTAAATATTTTGGTCAATAATATGGATAAGCGAAAGCATACATATCTTCTGGCATTATGCCTGTTTACCTATACCGTCTTGGGTACATTGCCGAAACTCCATGTTGTATTCAATTATGTCACGTGGTTTAGTATATTATTTTTTATCTCTTCCTATATCCGAATTTATGGACTCTTCCCGCGCATTAAGAACTACCAATGGGGAGTGTTAACGCTTCTTGCTATAGTGCTTTCCTTATTGAGTGTCCTGTTCCTTATCGCTCTTCATATTCACTTCGGAATACAATTGACTCCTTACAGATTGGTATCGGATTCCAATGTCTTAATGGCGGTAGTTGTGTCGATATGTTCATTTATGTATTTCAAGGATTTGCCTATTAAGCAGAGCAAAGTCATCAATACTGTCAGCGCCAGTACTTTTGGCGTACTGTTGATACATGCCAATAGTGATACAATGCGCCAGTGGTTGTGGAAAGATACCCTTAATAATGTTGGACAGTATACATCAGACCATCTCGTGTGGTTCTCAATTGGGAGTGTGCTATCTGTCTTTTTCATTTGCATAATTTTGGATTATATTCGAATACATACCTTCGAAAAATGGTGTTTTCGAATTCTAGACAAGCGAATCGGAAATCGATAATAATAGACAATAATTTAATCATATATCTTATGGATAAGAAATTGATAACAGTAACATCTCCGTTACTGCCAAACTTGGATGATTTTCATGCTGAACTCCAGAAAATCTGGGACAGTAAGTGGATAACAAATAATGGTGATTACCATAAGAAACTTGAGGCTGCTCTTGCAGAGTATCTTAAGGTTCCTTATGTAAGTCTTTTTACCAATGGTACCTTGCCATTGCTTACTGCATTGCAGGCTCTCCGTGTGACAGGCGAGGTTATTACTACTCCATATAGCTTCGTAGCTACTACCCACAGTATTTGGTGGAATGGTTGCAAGCCAGTTTTCGTAGACATAGATCCTACTACTGGTAATATCGATCCAAATAAGATTGAGGCTGCTATTACTCCAAGAACAACAGCTATTATGCCAGTCCATGTATATGGCAAGCCATGCGATACTAAGGCAATTCAAGAAATTGCTGATAAATATGGCTTGAAGGTCATTTATGATGCAGCTCATGCTTTTGGTGTAGAGGTAAATGGCGAGAGCATCTTGAATGCTGGTGATATGAGTACATTGAGTTTCCACGCAACGAAGGTCTATAACACCATCGAAGGCGGTGCATTGATTATGCATGACGAGAAAACCAAGAAACGTATTGATTACTTGAAGAACTTCGGCTTTGCAGGAGAAACCGAGGTTGTTGGTCCAGGCATCAATAGTAAGATGGATGAGATGCGTAGTGCTTATGGCTTGCTCAACCTGAAGCAGGTAGATGCAGCTATTGAGGCTCGTCATCAGGTAGCTATCAAGTACCGTGAGGCTTTGCGCAATGTAGAAGGCATTACCTTCTTCGATGATATGCCTGGTGTTCGTCATAATTATAGCTATTTCCCAATATTTATAGATGCACAGAAGTATGGTATGACCCGTGATGAACTTTATGCAAAGATGAAGTCTCAGAATGTATTGGGTCGTCGTTACTTCTATCCTTTGATTAGTGAATTCTCTACTTATCGTGGCTTGGAGAGTGCGGATCCTACAAACTTGCCAAATGCGCATAAGATGGCGGATAGTGTTATTTGCTTGCCTATGCACCATGCATTGAGCGATGAGGATATTCAAAGGACCTTAGATTGTATCTTAAAATAAATAGAAACAATGTCACAAAAGAAAATACTCTTGTTGGGTGGTTCTGCCCAACAAGTCATTGCCATTAAGACAGCTAAAGAACTTGGCTATTATACAGTCTTGTGTGATTATCTGTCTGATAATCCTGGACAGTATGTAGCAGATAAATATTATAATGCCAGTACTACAGATGTTGAGGCTGTTTATCAAATAGCGAAGGACGAACAGGTTGATGGTATTCTTGCTTATGCTTCTGATCCAGCTGCACTTCCAGCTGCAATTGTTGCAGAGCGTTTAGGCCTTCCTACTAATCCAGCCAAGAGCGTAGAGGTTTTAGGATTGAAATATCCTTGGCGTCAGTTCTTGCAGAGCCATGGTTTTGCTTGTCCTAAGGTTTATTCTTTTCATCCTGAAACTTCCTTGGATGAAATCAAGGAAAATGCGAAGGATTTTTCTTTCCCAGTAGTAGTTAAACCAACTGATTCTTCAGGAAGTAAAGGTGTAACCATGTTGGAAAACTGGGATGGTTTGGAACAAGCTATAGCTTGGGCTGATACATATTCACGCAACAAGGTTTTACTCGTTGAGGAATATATACAAAGAGGTTTTCCATCTGTTGTTGGAGGAGATATTTTTGTCTGGGATGGAAGAGTCGTCTTATATGGAGAGATGGAGTGCCTCAGAGACACCCAGAGAAGTCCGCTTATTCCTATTGGAAAGAAAAAGCCTTTGTGTACATCGGAAAAGCAAACTTTCAACATTCATAAGGAATTACAGCGAATAGTTACTGCTCTTGATATTCGCTTTGGTGAGCTGAATATTGAGATAATCCTCGATAAGAATGACAATGTTCATTTCTTAGAATTAGGTCCTCGTGCTGGTGGTAACATGATTCCAATTCAGCTGAGTGATGCATATGGTATTGATTTAGTGAAGGCTAATGTTCAAGCTGCGATGGGAGAGAAGCCAGAGTTCTTAGAACAACCTGTTAAGTCTTTGTCTGGTTGCTATATGCACTATGTACTCCATAGCTACGAAGCAGGAACTTTCAAGGGTATTGAAATTGATGAAAATATAGCCACGAATGTTTATCGTCAGGTAATCTATAAAAAAGAAGGTGACCCTGTAGAAGTATTCGATGGTGCTGGAAAAGCATTAGGAATCATCTTCCTTCACTTTGATACAGTGGAACAGATGGAGGATTTCTGCAAAAATTATAATAATTTAATAAGAATAAAATTAGCTTGAATGTTATGAAAAAGTTATTGATGCTTGGAACGAGTACTGGTAGCGTTCAGATAGTAAAATATGCTAAAGCTGCAGGAATATATACAGTTGTAACTGATTTCTTTCCTGTAGAAAAATCTGAAGCCAAAAAATATGCTGATGAATGTTGGGATATTAGTACTGCCGATATTGATACTTTGGAGAAGAAGTGCATTGAAGAAAACATTGATGGTGTTTTTGCTGGTGTCTCTGAATTTAATCTTGATAAAGTCTTAGAGTTGACAGAACGTCTTCATCTTCCTTGTTATATCAATAAGAATGCTTGGGGGTATGCCCGTAATAAATATGAATTCAAACAAGTATGTAAAAAGGTAGGTGCTCCTGTTTCTCCGGATTTCTGTTGTGATGGTTATCCTTCTGAAGAAGATATGGACAATGTAGTTTATCCTGTCGTCGTGAAACCGGTAGATAAAAGTAGTAACAAAGGCTTGACTTTTGTAAATAACAAGGAAGAATTATTGCAAGCAATAGAAAAAGTTAAGTCTGTTTCTGATAATCCTAATGTCATCGTAGAACGTAAACTACATGGTCAGGAAGTTACTGCGTATTATGCTATTGCCAATGGTGAGCCATCTTTGGTATCCTTCTATTCCATGAATTCGGAACCGGGTATGCCTATCTATACCTATAGTCTGACAACTACGGTATCAGACATTTTGTTGGATAAGTATGTTGCAGAAGTAGATGAAAAGGTAAAACAAGTAATAAAGGAAATCAAATGTAAAGATGGTATTGCTTGGTTTGAGATTATTTATGATCAAGATGGACATTTCTATTTGTTAGAAATGGGACATCGTCTTCCTGGAGATATGATGTTTGTTCCATTGACAGATGTAACAGGATTTAATTCCATTGCATGGTTGGTAAATTATGCAGTGGGTAATAATCTTGATTCAAGAGTCTTGCCTCAATCTCAAAAAGAACCTTACAAGAAGTGTGGTTGTTCTTATATGCTTTGGACAAAACAAGGAGGTAAAATAACTCAGATTGTTGGATTGGACAAATATAAGAATAATAGTAAATTCTTTGTGCATGAGATAGCACATAAAAATTATGATGTTCAGCAATATAGACCTGTCTCTATAATTACCTTTACTGTAGAAGATTGTCAAAAGATGTGTGATGTAATTGAGGATATAAATAAAACAGTTCATTACAGGGATGAACAGGGTAACGACATGCTTATCTATTTTGATGACTATTCTCACCTTTTATCTCAGGCAAGATAATGGCAGATTCTGATTTAAAGAAAAATCTCAATACACTAGATGTTCTTTCTGTTGCCTTTGGAGCCATGATTGGCTGGGGCTGGGTCGTGTCTTCTGGGCAATGGATAACATCTGGTGGTGTCTTAGGTACAGTTATTGGTTTTCTTATAGGTGGTCTGATGATATATTTTGTTGGACTTGCTTATGCAGAATTGACTACGGCTATGCCTAAATCAGGAGGTGTACAAAACTTCTGTTATGCAGCCTTTGGTCCTGTGGGAGCCTTTGTTAGTACTTGGGCGTTGATATTGAGTTATGTTGGAGTAGTGTGTTTTGAAGCTGTATCATTTCCTACTATCATACAATATATTTTTCCTGGATTCTTAAAAGGATATTTATATACCGTAAAGGGCTTTGATATTTATGCATCGTGGTTGGTTGTGGCAATCATCACTGCTGCTATAATTGTTTATATCAATATAAAAGGAACTAAAAAGGCAGCCAAGTTACAGAATATCTTGACTTGTATTATTGCAGGAGTAGGATTGATATTAGTTGCAGGTTCTGCTTTCATAGGAAATACTGATAATATTAGCCAACAATTATTTGTTGGTGATAATACGATTTCTATTGTTGAAAATGTAGCTAAGGTTGCTATCATGACACCTTTCTTCTTATTTGGCTTCGATGTGATCCCTCAGGCAACTGAGGAGATAAATATGCCATTGAAGAGGTTAGGACGTATGATGATCCTATCCATAGCAATGGCGGTAGGGTTTTATGCTTTGGTTGTATTGGCAATAGGTTATGTGATGAATGGCAATCAGATGGTGACATCAATGCAAGGTGCAGGATTGGTTACTGCAGACGCAATGGCTATCGCTTTTAATAGTCATACGATGGCAAAAGTATTGATATTGGGAGGACTTTGTGGTATCATTACCAGTTGGAATTCATTTTTAATTGGTGGTAGTCGTGTTATGTTTGCTATGGCAAAGTCACGGATGATTCCTAGTAGCTTTGCAAAATTGCATCCTGTTTATAAGACCCCAATTGTTGCATTGCTATTATTAGGCTTGACATCTATCGTGGCCCCATTCTTCGGCAGAGTTATGCTGGTTTGGATTGTTGATGCGGCTAACTTTGCATGTTGCTTGGCTTATTGTATAGTGTCCTTGGCATTTGTTGTTTTAAGAAAGGAAAAATCGGATATGATAAGACCTTATCGAGTAAAACATGGTTATTGGGTAGGTTTTATGGCTGTATTTATGTCTGGTTTTATGGCTGTGATGTATTTGATTCCTGGTTCATCTTGTACGCTGGTATGGCAAGAACAGATAATTGTCGTTGGCTGGATGGTTTTAGGAGTTTTTTTAGGAATTAGAGGAAAAAGATTATATAAAGATTCATTTGCTTCTGGTATGGATATTTGAATTTTTAATCATTCTGTGCAGATTAGTATCCTTAGTTGGTGTGAAATAATATCTGGTATCAGTTAATTATATAATAGAAGTTTGGCTTCAATATTAAGAAGTATGCAACAGGAATCATTAAAAAACAAAACAATTAAAGGTGTAGGTTGGAGTGCTGCAGACGCTCTGTTAGGGCAGGGCGTGACATTTATTGTCGGTTTAGTATTGGCTCGACTCTTGTCACCTGATGAATACGGATTGATTGGTATTTGCTTAATCTTTACAACGGTGTTAAATGGCATTGTAGATAGTGGATTTAGCAATGCTTTGATACGTAAGAAGGAAGTAACAGATGAAGACTATAATACAATGTTTACGACCAATATGGCAATTAGTATTGTATTGTATGTTCTTCTTTTTATAAGTGCGCCTTTAGTTTCGGATTTCTTTCATCGAATTGAATTGACGGCATTAGTTCGAGTTACAGGTTTGATATTATTTTTAAATGCTCTATCTATAACCCAAGTTACAATTCTTACAAAAAACATAGATTTTAAGACAAAGACTAAAGCTTCTCTAGTTTCTGCCATAATTAGTGGTGTGATTGGCATTACTATGGCGTTTATGGGATATGGCGTTTGGTCTTTGGTAGCCCAACAACTTTCTAAGCAGTTGTTATATACTTTATGTTTGTGGGTGTTGAACAAATGGTGGCCCAAGTTTACATTCTATAAGGATAGTTTTAAGTATATGTGGGGTTTTGGTTGGAAGCTCCTTGCTAGTGGAATTCTGAATAATGTTTGGAATCAGCTATACCAAGTAGTTATAGGAAGATGCTATACTTCTTCAACGCTTGGACATTATACTCGTGCAAATGAATATGCAAGCATATTTTCATCTAATCTTACCTCAATAGTCCAACGCGTTAGCTATCCTGTTTTGGCAGAAATACAGGATGATAAGGAACGTATGGTTCTGGGATATAGAAAAGTAATCAAGGTTACAATGTTCGTTACAGCGGTATGTATGATTTCGTTAGGGGCTGTTTCTGAACCATTGATATATACTTTAATTGGCACAAAGTGGCATGAGGCTGCAACATATCTTCCTTTAATATGTATATCTATGTCTTTGTATCCTTTGCATGCAATCAATCTAAATATTCTTCAAGTTTTAGGACGAAGTGATATTTTCCTTTATCTTGAAGTTCTAAAGAAAATTGTCGGATTAGTTCCTATAGTAATAGGTATCTATTGTGGTATATATTATATGCTGTTGACTTCAATATTTACTGGTTTTGTAAATTTATATCTTAATAGTTGGTACACAGGCAAAACTTTGAATTATACTTTTTGGAAGCAGTTGCGCGATATTGCGCCCTCTTATTTTACAGCAACGATTATAGCTCTAGCAGTCTATTTTTTGAAATATCTTGTATTGCCTGATTATTTAATACTGATATTTCAACTGCTGTTGGGTTTCTTTGTTGGTGTTGTGATAAGTGAATTTCTCAAGTTTAATGAGTATATAGAAATAAAAACAATATTAATAAATATTTTAAAAAATAAGTTATGAAATATCCATTGTTTAAAATTACTATAGAATGTATGACTTTTAATCAGTCTCAGTATATTGGTAAGACGTTAGATGGTTTTTGTATACAGCAAACGGAGTTTCCTTTTGTTTGTTGTATAATTGATGATGCTTCTACTGATGGAGAACAAATAGTTATAAATACATATTTAGAAACCCATTTTGATTTTTCCGAGTCTTCTGTTTCGTATACAAAAGAAACTGATTATGCTAAAATTATTTATGCTCAGCACAAAGTAAATAAGCAATGCTTTTTTATGGTTCTCTTTTTAAAAGAAAATCATTATTCACAAAAAAAATCAAAAACAGAGTATTTAAAGAAATTCAATGAGGGTATTCCATATGAGGCAATTTGTGAGGGCGATGATTATTGGATAGATCCTGAAAAACTCTCAAAACAAGTGTCATTTCTTGAGACTCATAAGGAATATGGGTTTACTTATGCGCGTGCATATACTTGTAACGAAAAAGATGAGATAAGTAATAAGTATATTTTTGGCAGCAATGCAGAAACATTTAATGATATAATAGCAAGAAATACCATTCCAACTTTAACTACTGTATATAGAAAAGCTCTTTATTCTAATTATCTTAAAGAAATTAAAAGGTCGGATCAATGGGGAATGGGAGATTATCCTATGTGGTTATATTTTATTCTTCATTCGAAAGTGCATTTTATGAATGATATAGTAGGTGTATATAGAGTGCTGCCAGAGTCTGCTAGTCATTCCAGAAGTTTAAAGAAAAAAATTAAGTTTGTTATTGGAGAATATAGGGTAAGACTTGATATGCTAAAATATGCAAATAGAAAAGATTTGGTATTTTTGGCTCAAAAAGAACTGATAAAAGGCTTAGTTATTTCTATTGCATACAAAATAGCTATTTTGTGTCGATTAAAGTAATGAAACAAATTTGAATTAAATGGATAAAATATTTTGTTTGCTATCTGTAGTTCTCTATTTTTTTGCACCTATGCATTATTCTTTTGAGTATTGCTTAGTGCTCTTTATTTCTGTCGTTTTCAATGCATATTATATATTTAGTAAGGATAAAAAAAACGAGATTGTAGGATTTAATTCTATATTTTCCCTTTCGCTTATCTTAGTAACATATATTTTCCCACTTTTTGTATATGAGGTTTTTCCTAATTATTCTTTGTTTGGATATGCATATAATGAGAAAGTCATAACAAAATCGACTGCGTTAGTTAATGTTGCCTATTCGTGTTATGCCGTAGGTTATTTGATGGTGTTGAAGAATAAACCTAGAAGAATTTTGAACATTAGGAATTCTTTATACGAATTTCCTACACTTGTTTCAAAATCAAGAATTCCTATTTTTAGACGTTGTGTTTTATTTTTGTTTATTGTTGTTGTGGTGGCAGGAGGTCTGACATCCTTTAAAAAACAATATTCGGGAGAGGACGCTGGTGCCATGGGGGGAATTCTCTCTTTTGTCTGGCTTGTCTTCCAAACATTTTGCATTTTATTTACATGTATAAATTTAAAATACAATGATAAAAAAAGCTTTTTACTCTTGGCATTAATTATGTTTTTATTACTAGCTGTTGGTAGTCGAACATTGCCACTATGTATTGTTTCTTTAATATTTTATGCTTTTTGTTTAAAAAGAAAGTATTCTTTAAAACGAATTTTATTATATGTAGTATTTGCATTTATTGTCTTTTCTATTGTTGGACGTTTAAGATTAGGACCTGAACAAGATTTGTCAGGTATTTCTGCTAATGAATTAGGGGTATTGAACTATTTTGAAGATTTTATTGTTTGTTCTCGTAATCAATATGTTATTTATGATTTTGTCCAAAGAAAAGGTGTTACTTTTGGAATCTCGGCTTTAGGCTATGTCCTGGCAGTTGTCCCTTTTTCTCAATCTATTGTATGTTCTTTATTTGGCTTGTCTGATGCCGATTTGCGATCAGAAGTATTAACAACGAAATGGGCTTCTTCGGATGCTGGATTAGGTACGCATATTGTTGGAGATGTATATTTGGCATTTGGTTTGTTTGGAGTTATATTTCTTTTTTATCTTTTAGGGTACATAGTTGCTAAATCAAGGCGATATATGTTTCTTGGGAATAGAAAAGGAACTATCATATATTTAATATTATTATCTGGTGCAATGTTTATGTGTAGAGGTTCTTATTTCTATAGTTTAAAAAACATTGTGTGGTCATTAATTATTGTTTCTCTATTTGGAATAATTAAAAAAAGAAGAAAAAAATGAAGTTAATTTATTTAACGCCTGGTATATTTAACTCTGGTGGTACCGAACGTGTACTGTCTATAAAGGCTAATTATTTAGTGGATGTTGCCGGCTTTGAGGTTATTATTATAACTACTGATCAAAAGAAACGTAAATGTTTTTTTGATTTTGATAAGCGCATAAAGCATTATGATCTTGGTATCAATTTTTGTGATGATACTTCTTTGTCTTTACTTAAATTCTATCAAGTCCGCCGCAAAAAAAATGAGATTTATCGTAAAAGATTAGAAGAGTTAATAAGAAAAGAATCTCCTGATGTTTGTATTTCTTTGTTTGGTAAAGAGTTCGATTTTCTTCCAAGTCTTAATATTTCTTGTAAAATAATAGCGGAACTTCATTTTAATAAAAAATTCCGTGAAAATTCATATTTATCTTTGCATAAGGGAGTTTTATGGAGATTTATTGCAAAAATTAGAACAAGGCAATTGGTTAAAACTTCCAGGAAATACGATAAGGTCATTGTCCTTACTAAGGAAGATTTGTGCCAATGGAACAAAACGAATAATAATGTTATTCAAATTTACAATCCATTGCCTTATCAAACACAACAAACATCAGAGTTGACAAACAAATCATTTATTTCTGTAGGAAGATTATCTTCCCCGAAGAATTACGAGTCTCTAATTTCTGCTTGGAGTATAGTACATAATATGTATCCTGATTGGCAGATGAATATTTGGGGTGATGGCGAACTGAAAGATTTTTTGAAAAATAAAATTCGAACATATAATGTTGAAGATTCTTTTATTCTACGAGGTAAGACTGATCGTATAGATAAAGAATATTTAAAAAATTCAGCTTTTGTTATGTCTTCCCGTTATGAAGGTTTTCCTATGGTGTTACTTGAGGCTGCTTCTTTTGGCTTGCCTTTAATTTCATATGATTGTTATTCTGGACCAAAAGATATAATAGATGATGGAGTAAATGGTTTTTTGGTACCTTTGAATAACGAAGAGGCACTTTCTGATGCTATGTGTAAAATAATTAAATCTAGTGAACTTAGAAAAGAAATGGGCATGAATGCAAAGGTTAAATCTTTGGATTTTAGTCAAGATAAAATTCTTCCACAGTGGCCTGTTTTCTTCTATAATTTATTAAAATGAATATTAATGTAAACATTATGAAACTAGTGGTTGATTTATTGGGATTTGAATATGGAAAGTCATATGGTTTTCAAGAATATTTATTCAATTTATTAGATGATTTCTGTAAGTATAGAGATAAAATTTTGGCAAAAAGAATTGTTCTATTAGTTCAATCTTCACAAAGTAAATACTTTAGAGAACGATTTGGTGACGTTTTCGTCTATAAATGTTTTACTTGCAGTAGTTTGTTTAGTCGCATTTTCAAAGAAGGACAAATTATTGGCGGTTTGAAACTCGAACAACAAGATATTTTGCTTTTTGTTGGCAATACTATGCCAATAGTAAATACCAAGGCAAAAAAAGTCCTAGTTGTCCACGATTTATTATTTAGGCATGGGGCATTTTTTAGCAAGACACCATATTATTATCTTTTTAGATTGCATAGATACTTTTATATACCATATTCTTTAGCTAAAGCTGATAAAATTATAGCTATATCCAACTTTACTAAAAATGAAATATCCAAGGCATACAATGTACCTGAAGAAAAAATAGAAACAATTTATAATTATTTTAATTTTGATAAATACGATAAAGACAAACTTACAGAAAAGTCTGTTATTCATGGCAAATATATATTGTGTGTTTGTGCTAACTATAAACATAAGAATCATATAACAGTATTAAAGGCTTTTGAACAGTTCTGCAAAGTTAATAAAGATTTTAATCTTGTTTTTATTGGCTCTCTTTCTTCAGATGCTTATGATTTCATTAGACAATTGGATTCATCAGTTAAGAATAAAATTTTAATTAGACAGCATTTAACTAATGCTGATATGAAAAAGGTATATACAAATGCATCAATGTTTGTATCTGCTTCTCTTTACGAGGGGCTTGGGATGCCAGTTGTTGAAGCTTTATATTTTGGATTACCTACTTTGCTGTCTGATATTTCCATACATCATGAAGTAAGTATGGATATGGCACAGTATTTTCCTTCATTGTCTTATGAAGTTTTGAGTGAGTTGTTTGTTGAAAATGCTACACATAGAAAAAACAATGATACTGTCTTGAAATCAACTTTGATTAAATTATACGACAAAGATAATACATCTATGCGTTATATAAATTTGTTAAATCATATTTAGAGTTTTTTATTTAGTTAAATAATTTAATTAATTATATATGTCAATTTTTAAAGATAAAACCCTCTTGATTACAGGAGGTACTGGTTCATTCGGTAATGCCGTTTTGAACAGATTCTTGAGAACAGATATTGGTGAAATCCGTATCTTTAGTCGTGATGAGAAGAAGCAGGATGACATGCGTCATGAGTATCAGGTGAAATTCCCTGATGTGGCTCATAAGATTAAGTTCTTTATCGGTGACGTCCGCAACCTGCAGAGCTGCCGCAATGCGATGCCTGGAGTTGATTACATCTTCCATGCTGCAGCATTGAAGCAGGTTCCTTCTTGTGAGTTCTTCCCAATGGAGGCTGTAAAGACCAACGTTATTGGTACAGACAATGTATTGACTGCTGCTATTGAAGCTGGTGTTGGTGCTGTTATCTGCCTCTCTACAGATAAGGCCGCTTACCCAATCAATGCAATGGGTATCACCAAGGCTATTGAGGAGAAGATTGCAGTGGCTAAGAGCCGTTATTCTGGCAAGACCAAGATTTGCTGCACACGTTATGGTAACGTGATGTGTTCTCGTGGTTCTGTGATTCCTCTTTGGATTGAACAGATTCGAAGTGGCAACCCTATCACTCTGACAGAACCTAAAATGACTCGTTTCATCATGTCTTTGGAAGAGGCAGTTGACTTGGTACTCTTCGCTTTCGAGAATGGTCATAATGGTGATATTCTCGTTCAGAAGGCTCCTGCTTGTACTATCCAGACTCAGGCAGAGGCTGTTTGTGAACTCTTCGGTGGCAAGAAGGAAGATATCAAGGTGATTGGTATCCGTCATGGTGAGAAGATGTACGAGACTCTGTTGACCAAGGAGGAGTGTGCCAAGGCTGTTGATATGGGTAACTTCTACCGTGTTCCTGCTGACAACCGTGATTTGAACTATGATAAGTTCTTCCGTGAGGGTGATGCCAAGCGTGTTACCATCGAGGAATTCAACTCAGATAATACCTATCGCCTGAACTTGGAGGAAACCAAGGATAAGATTGCTTCTCTGGAGTATATCCAGCATGAGCTTTCTGGTGAGGGTAACTTCGTTCAGTAATCAAGATAACTTATGAAAATTCTTGTAACAGGTGCAAAAGGCTTTGTAGGTAAAAACCTTTGTGCCGCATTGAATAATATCAAGGATGGAAAAGACAAGACTCGCCCTTCATTGGTAATCGATGAAGTATATGAATACGATCTCGATTCTACCTTAGAGGAGTTGGACTCCTGGTGTAAGGATTGTGATTTCGTATTCAATCTGGCTGGTGTCAATCGTCCAAAGGATAACTCCGAGTTTATGGAGGGTAACTTTGGCTTTGCCTCTACACTCCTTGATACATTAAAGAAGTATAAGAATACCTGTCCTGTCATGCTCTCCAGTTCACAGCAGGCTTCCCTGACCGGACGCTTCGGCAACAGTGAGTATGGTAGAAGCAAGAAAGCAGGTGAAGACTTGTTCCTGGATTATCAGACAGAGACTGGTGCCAAGGTTCTGGTATATCGTTTCCCGAATCTTTTTGGTAAATGGTGTCGTCCGAACTATAATTCAGCTGTTGCAACATTCTGCAACAACATCGCCAACGATTTGCCAATTCAGGTAAACGATCCTTCTGTAGAACTGGAATTGCTTTATATTGATGATCTCGTAGCCGAGATGCTTGATGCATTGGAGGAGAAGGAGCATCATTGCGAGTTCGAAGGTTTGGAAGTCGTTGCCGGTCCTTTGGGTAAGTACTGCTATTGTCCAATCACGCACAAGGCAACCCTGGGAGAAATCGTTGATTTGATTCATCAGTTTGCTGATCAGCCAAAGACCTTGATGATTCCGGAGATACCAAACGGCAGTTTCGCCAAGAAACTCTATTCTACCTATCTCAGTTATCTTCCAAAGGAAAAGGCTATCTTCGATCTGAAGATGAATGTAGATCAGCGTGGCTCCTTCACCGAGTTGGTTCATACCTTGAACTGCGGACAGGTGAGTATCAATATCTCTAAGCCGGGTATTACCAAGGGTCAGCATTGGCACAATACCAAGTGGGAACAGTTCATTGTTGTATCAGGTCATGGTCTGATTCAACTCCGCAAGGAAGGTACCGATGAGGTGCTTAATTATGAGGTGAGTGGCGATAAAATTCAGAGCGTTATCATGCTTCCTGGATATACACACAACATCATCAATCTTTCTGAAACAGAAGATTTGGTCACCGTGATGTATTGCAATGAAGTCTTTGATAGCAGCAAACCTGATACATTTTTTGATCCAGTAGAAAAAGATTAATATGGAAAAGCAACCAAAATTTGATTATTCAGATATTAAGTGGCAGGAGAATGGCAAGTTGAAGCTTGTCATCGTAGTAGGTACTCGTCCTGAGATTATCCGTCTTGCTGCCGTCATCAACAAGTGCCGCAAGTATTTTGATGTGATTCTGGCACATACCGGTCAGAACTATGACTATAACCTCAATGGTATCTTCTTCAAGGATTTGAAGTTGGCAGAACCAGAGGTGTATATGGATGCTGTGGGTGATGATCTGGGAGCTACATGTGGTAACATCATCAATTGCTCTTACAAGCTCTTTGCCCAGACCAAGCCTGATGGAGTACTCGTATTGGGTGATACCAATTCATGCCTGAGCGTGATTGGAGCCAAGCGCCTTCATATCCCAATCTTCCACATGGAAGCTGGTAACCGATGCAAGGACGAGTGTCTTCCAGAAGAGACCAACCGCCGTATCGTGGATATTATCAGTGATGTGAATATGGCATATTCAGAACATGCCCGTCGTTATTTGGCTGACTGCGGTTTACCTAAGGAGCGTACCTATGTAACAGGTTCCCCTATGGCAGAGGTTCTCCATCAGAATCTGGATGAGATTGAGGCAAGCGATATCCATGAGCGTTTGGGCTTAAAGAAGGGTCATTATATCTTATTGAGTGCCCATCGTGAGGAGAATATCGATACAGAGAAGAACTTTACATCCCTCTTTACTGCAATCAACAAGATGGCAGAGAAGTATGATATGCCTATTCTCTACAGCTGCCATCCACGTAGCCGTAACCGTTTAGCTTCATCAGGCTTCAAATTAGATGAGCGAGTAATCCAGCATGAGCCTCTTGGCTTCCATGATTACAACTGTCTTCAGATGAATGCCTTTGCGGTAGTTTCTGATAGCGGAACCCTTCCAGAGGAGTCTTCTTTCTTCACTAGTGTAGGTCATCCGTTCCCTGCTATCTGCATCCGTACTTCTACTGAGCGTCCGGAGGCTATTGACAAGGGTGATTTCGTCATTGCAGGTATTGATGAGAAAAGCCTTCTTCAGGCAGTTGATACTGCTGTAGAACTCAACAAGGATGGTCAGCTTGGTATCCCAGTACCAGACTATGTTGAGGAGAATGTTTCTACCAAAGTAGTAAAGATTATCCAGAGCTATGTTGGTATTGTGAACAAAATGGTTTGGAGAAAGTATTAGATATGAAACAAACTCTTTGGATAGTTACAGAACTATTTCCTCCTGATGAAACATCTACAGCATATATACTTGGCGAAATTGCAAATGCAATGGTAGCCAAGTATAATGTTAAAGTACTTTGTGGCCCTAAAATTTATGATAGGCGTAAGAAACTTGATGAGGAAAATAAATTTCATTTAGATGATAGCATTTGGGTTTCTCGTGTGAATGGAGCCAATCTAGATAAGAATAAAAGTCTCGGAAAAACTCTCTCTTTTTACTTAATGAGCAAGCGTCTGTATATGTTAGCTAAAAAGTGCATAGCTAAAGAGGATAAGGTGTTGATGGTAACCAATCCTGCACCTATGGTTCCATTAATGGCAAAATTAAAAAAGAAGATTGGTTTTGAACTCAATATTTTGGTTCATGATGTATTCCCAGAAAATACGCGACCGGCAGGATTTAAATTGCCAATGTATGGATTGTGTAAGAATATATTCGATAAGGCATATTCAAATGCTGATCAATTAATAGTACTTGGTAGAGATATGGAAAAGGTAATCTTTCAAAAAGTATCAAAAGCTCATAATGGTTTTTCAAAACCAAGAATAACTATAATAGAAAATTGGGCAGACATAGAGAACATAAGGCCTAAAAAAATGCCTAGTGGTAAAATTGTGCTTGAATATGCGGGTAATATAGGTCGGGTACAAGGTCTAGATAGGGTAATAGAACAATTGCCGGAAAATGTAGAATTTCATTTGTATGGTACGGGGGCTATGGAAGAATCTCTTAAGAAACAGAATCATCCTAATGTTTTTTTTCATGGCCCATATTTCAGAAGTCAGCAGAATGAAGTTTTAGGTGCATGCCATATAGCTTTGGTAACACTTCAAGATGGTATGTATGGTTTGGGTGTACCATCTAAAACTTATAATATACTTGCTTCTGGTAGACCTATAATGTTTCTTGGACCTAAAGATAGTGAGATAGACCTTCTTGTAAAAGAAGAAGGTGTTGGCTATTGTGGCTGGCCTGACAAATGGGATATGGGTGAATTGATGGCTATGGGTAAAAAAGCACGTAAAATAGCAGAGCGTGATTATGCGAAGGATATAGTTCTAAATAAATTTTTAAATTCTATATAATGGAAAAATTACTGTTTACAGGAGGAACAGGTTTCCTGGGTAAGAATGTTCGTCCGATATTAGATATATTGTATGAGGTTACTACTTGTGGTATTACACAAGATGATATGATTAAGGCTAATTTAGCTAAAGAAATTCCTGTACTGAATCAGCATTATGATGTTGTGCTCCATGCGTGTGGCAAGGCTCATGTTGTTCCTAAAACAGAAGCAGAAAGGCAAGCTTTTTTTGATGTAAATTATCAAGGTACAGTTAATTTGTGTTCTGCATTAGAAAAAGTTGGAGTGCCTAAAGCTATAGTTTTTATAAGTACTGTTGCTGTATATGGTTGTGATTTTGGTAAATTGATTACAGAAGAGCATCCTCTTCTTGGTACTTCACCATATGCTAAGAGCAAAATCATGGCAGAAGAATATTTAACAGAATGGAGTAAGAAAAATAATGTGGTACTAAGTATCTTGCGTCCTTCATTACTCGCAGGAAAGGATGCTCCTGGAAATCTTGGTGCAATGGTTAATGGAGTTCGTAAAGGGTTTTATATGAATATAGCAGGTGGTAAGGTTGTAAAGAGTATTCTTATGGCTCAAGATATAGCCAATATTATTCCATCTTTAGTAAAAAAAGGGGGAATATATAATGTTTGTGATACTTTTCAACCAACCTTTGGACAAATTAGTGAATCTGTAGCAAAACAATTAGGTAAACACAAACCAATTTCAATTCCATATTGGGTTGCATGGTGTATGGCTAAAGTAGGTGATCTCTTAGGAAATAAGTCTCCGATAAATTCATACAAATTGGAAAAAATGACAAAAAGCCTTACGTTTAGTAATGAAAAGGCAAGGCTGGAACTGGACTGGGAGCCTATGGATGTTTTGACTCATTATATAGTTTAGTACTTTTGTTAGACTCTAATTGTATCACTACCTACTATTATGACCCTGCCATGTCGAAAATGAATTTCGACTATCAGCTGGTCAGCTTTGAGGAAAGCCTGAAGAGGGTAGCGGATAGTCTTTAATATGATGATTGTTTAAATAGACTGTTATGAAGATAAAAAGCATAAAGATAGAAAAATTATATGGTAAGTATGATTTTGACTGGGATTTACGCAGTGATATAAATATCATAGCAGGCGATAATGGCTCATATAAAACTACGCTCTTGAATATCATAGCTAGTTTATGTGAGCCTAAAAGCGTACCAGAAAGTTATATCCTTAAGGGAGCTACTTTGGTAATGACAGAAGATATCTCTGTAAAATTCCGTAGCTTTAGGGATAGTTTGCTCAAATTAAAGAAAGATGCTGCCAACGATGAAATGTTGACGGAATTGGTAACGAAATTTCAGGCAGAAATTGATGAGAAAAATGAAAAAAATCTTTCTGATCTTACTCTAAACGCTAGTGTCATTGCGATAAAGCAAGGTGAGAGTAAGCTATCTGTTGGCAACTTTAAGAAACTTCGTATATTCAATAAAATATCTACATTTGATGTTCCTGCACTGAAAAATGAAATGAGTAGTGTCTTGGATCAACAATTGGAAGTTCTTGAAAGTGAATATGCATATTATTTGTCAGATCTTTCTAAACAGCTTTCTGATCTTATTCACCAAGCAGGAAAAGTTGATATGGAAGATATGAAAAAAATATATGCGCACAATGATATGTTTATTGAGATTGTCAATGAAGCTTTTAAACGTACAAATAAAACTGTTGACACAACGAAAAGTAAATTGCAATTTAAGATAGGGGACGAATTGCTGGAAAGTAATAAGCGTTTATCTTCTGGTGAAAAGCAGTTTATCATCGTTATGCTTACGATTTTGTTGCAGCGTAATCAAGAGAGCATTTTAATCATGGATGAACCTGAAATTTCGATGCACTTGGATTGGCAGAGAAATTTGATTCAAAATATTCAGAAGTTGAACCCAAATTGTCAGATTATATTAGCTACGCATTCTCCTGGTATCATTATGGATGGATGGGAACAACTGGTTACTAATATTTCTGATTTGATTTCTGTAAAAGATTAATTGGTATGAGTGAACTTGGACAGAATTTGACCAGTAGTTGGGTTAGAGCTGCTGGACGATTTGGACATACACCAGAAAAACCTCTTGTTATGTTTTACGTTGAGGGGGATGAGGATGTTCCTTTTTGGAAAGAAATCATCAAGCCTTATCTGGCTAAATATGATATTCAAGTCTGTACAAATAAGGCTGTAAATCCTGACGAGGGAAATGGTAAGACCTTTCTATTGAAAATGTCCGGTTTGGGAACTAATAAAATAGTGGCCGTTGATGCTGATTTCGATTTGCTGATTGACGATTATTCCGAATATACTGAAATGGTTCGGAATCATCCATATGTCATAAACACTACATGGTATTCCTTGGAAAATATTCTAATGCAGAAAGTTAGCTCTATTTCCTTGTTAAAGAACTTTTCAAGAGTATTTAAAGGCTATTTCGTGAGATATTTGATAGGGGTTTCGAATAAAAGCATAAAGCCCAAAGGTGGTTTCGGAGGAATGTTGCAGAAACTGAACATTCAAAAATTAGCACTTGAAGGTGATTTTTCTGGTATTGTTAATAGTGAAGAAATTGATGTACAGGATTCTGCTTCTTTTCAGGAAAAATTCGATAAAATGGGGATTGCTGATGCAGATTTGTGGAAACTTATGCGTGGGCATAACCTATGGAATATGATAGTTAAGCCTGTGGAGGAAAAACTGTTGAACTGTAAAATCCATGAGATTATTCAAGAAAACTTAAAGGAAGGTAATCCTATTGATCGACATAAAGCTATGCAGACGTTAGGTATTAACTGTAGCGTGAAAGAATATCTCGATAAATCCTTTTATTATAATCAACTGGAATTAGTTTCTGCTCCTAGGGAAACACAGAATAAGCTTAATCGTCTTTTTTCTTAAGATTCTATTGTTTGGGTATATTTTAAGTATGGTAACATATATTATTATTTTCGTTCTGCTTCTTATAGCAGAACTTGTTTATTTCCGTATTGCGGATAAGTGTAATATCATTGATAAGCCGAATGAAAGATCATCTCATACTTCTATCGTGTTGAGAGGTGGTGGCATCATCTTCCTGATAGGGGCTTGGGTATGGAGTGGATTCTTCGGATTTCCTTATCCTTGGTTTCTGGCTGGTTTGACATTGATTGCAGGTGTCAGCTTTGTGGATGATATTCGCTCGCTGCCTGATAGTGTGAGATTGGTGGCGCAGTTTGCATCTGCGGCCTTGGCTTTCTATCAACTTGATATCTTGCATTGGTCGATGTGGTGGGTGGTTGTTCTTGCGCTTATCGTTTATGTAGGTGCAACGAATGTCATTAACTTTATGGATGGTATCAATGGAATCACTGCAGGTTATTCGCTGGCGGTATTGGTACCATTGGCATTGGTGAATATGAATGAGGAGTATATGGAGCAGAGTTTGGTTGTCTCTACCATCCTTGCTTCATTGGTATTCTGCATCTTCAACTTCCGCCCAAAGGGTAAGGCAAAGTGTTTTGCCGGTGATGTGGGATCTATCGGTATCGCCTTTATCATGTTGTTCCTCCTGGGCAACGTCATCATCAAGACTCAGGATGTTACCTGGCTTATCTTCCTGTTGGTATATGGTGTGGATGGCTGTCTGACGATTGTTCATCGCATTATGTTGCATGAAAATCTGGGTGAGGCTCATCGCAAGCATGCTTATCAGTTGATGGCAAATGAGTTGAAGATTGGACACGTGAAGGTTTCTTCCTTGTATATGGCGATGCAGTTGTTGATTTCATTGGGATTTATCTATCTGTGTCCTGATAATGTAACGTGCCACTGGATGTATCTTGTGGGCGCATTGCTTGTGTTGTCACTTGCTTATGTACTTTTCAAGAAGAAGTATTATCATCTTCACGAGGAGTATCTTGCTTCTCTTAAGAAATAAAGATCATGAATACATTGGAAATAAACAAAGATTTCTTGGATTCTCTTTTTGCCAAGGCAAAGGAGAATCCTCGCTTGCGCCAGAACTATGATCTTCGTACAAGCGCAGAGGATCAAAGCCAGAGAATGCTCAATGCTCTGCTGCCTGGTACTGAAGTGGCGATACATCGTCATCCGAATTCATCAGAGAGTGTCATCTGTCTTTGTGGCAGAATGGATGAAGTGATATACGAGGAGGTGGTATCGTATCTTCATGATGGTGGGGATACCGTAAGAAAGGTTTCTTATCAAGAGATTGAGAGAATCCATCTCTGTCCTGAAAATGGGGACTTTGCCTGCCAGGTGCCTAAGGGGGCTTGGCACACGGTTGAGGTCTTTGAACCTAGCGTCATCTTTGAAGCGAAAGATGGGGCGTATGGGGAGGATGGGAGTGAGGCTACCAGGGCTTAAAGGAATTCTTTAAGAAATCTTCTTTCGAAAACCTACCCGTCTTTCTTTACCATAAAAGAAGGAGTCTTTCGAAAACCTACCCGTCCTTCCTTACCCTTAAGGAAGGCTCTACCTTTCTGACCAAGCCTCTCTTCAATAGTCTTTACGCCCCCTTCGGTTCCCCCAGTTCTGGGGGACAGAAACCCTCAGGGACGAGAGGATGTAACCGCCCTACAGTGCTGTATTTGCCCCACCTGTCCCTCCCCAACGGGAGGGTCCTTAACCCACTCCCAAGCCCTCGCCCTTTCCAAAAGGGCAAGGGATGTAACCGCCCTCCGGTGCTCGGAACCGCTACGCTTTATGGTTGTCGGACCATCAAAGGTCTGCGCCAGGTTTTGCGGGCTGGGACCGCATGGGGAAAGGTGTTGGAGAATGTGCTTAATCTCTAATTATGATGTTTGCAATGAGTAATCCTGTTGAGTATTCTATCGAGCATTTGGCAGATGTTTCAAAAGACATACCTAATATGGTTGTGCAGTTGTCATTTCTGGTAATGAGCGGCATTATCGTTTTGGTATTTGCATTTGCTAAGAATCTCAAAGGAGCAAGAATCGGTGTAATGACCACTTTGCTTATTGAGTATATGTTTCTCATATTGGGTTCGACAGTAATTTATAGAACATCGGGAGATACATATATGTATAAGCTTACTCCTTTCTGGAGTTATGTGGCCATTGCTGATGGGCAGAAAGAATTGATAGAAGAGAATCTACTCAATGTTGCACTAGGCATTCCTTTTGGGTTCCTGCTAAGTTTCATCTGTACTAAAAATGCATTGCTAAAATCATTCTTATTCGGTGCTGCTTTCTCTGCCTGCATAGAACTTTCACAACTGTTTTTCAATCGAGGCCTGTGTGAATTCGATGATTTGTTTCATAATACGCTAGGTAGTGTGGTAGGATGTGGAATAGGTATGCTACATCTCTCACCAAGCCTCTCTCTTGCCCGAAGAGAGAGGATGTAACCGCCCTCCGGTGCTCGGAACCGCTTCGCTCTATGGTTGGCGGGGCATCAAAGCCCTCGCCAGGTTTTTGCGGGCTGGGACCGCCTGGGGACTGCAGTTTACAATTTATAATATACAATTAATAGTTTGCTGTTTATAGCTTACTGTTGATTTGGAGGTAATTTGCTGATAATTTGCAGATTTCTTTCAATTTTCTTGGTGGTTTCGTAGAAAAAGCGTAACTTTGCGACATTAT